>CALEIX010000225.1 GCA_937898825.1 uncultured Elusimicrobia bacterium
TTTTCAAGCAGAAGACGGCATACGAGATGTAGAGAGGTCTCGTGGGCTCGGAGATGTGTATAAGAGACAGGTTGACAGAGGTCTCTTCGCTCACGATATCGCCGAAAAAGGAAGAAACGTAATAAGAGGTGGAATCAACCACATAGTAGGAAACAAAATACGGCTTTTTGAGATTATCCAGACGAAGTTTGGACACTGTTCTGTTCATTTCATCTTTCATTGCTTTCAGGACAGAATCGTCCTGCGCAAAAACCGGGCAGGTGAAAAACGCCAGTAAAAAAACAAACGCCGAATCTCTAATCCTTCTCATTTAAATTCCTCCTCTCAAAATACGGCGGTTTTAGCACGGGGGGTTTTTCATTTGACTTCTGCACCTTCTCCGTTTCTATTTCGCTGAAAAGAAGACTCGGAGAAACAGCCGAAACAGGCACCCATCCAGACTCGGCGCCGCAGGTTCCGTTGAAAACAGCGGGATCGTCAGACGTGTAAACAATCTTCTGGAATGTCTGAAGAGGAGTGCCTATCATATTCAGACCTCTAACCACCTCTTCTGGCCTGCCGTCCGGAAAAATTTTGAGCGCGTATTTGATCAAGACAGTAAAGCTTTGCGGCAAAGTTCTTTTGGTTATTGTAAATCCGCCGGCAATATCTTTTATTATTAATCCGTACGGTTTTCCAGACTTTTTTATCTCCTCTACAAGCTTCTTTCGCAGGGTTTCGCGTGGAATACGTCTTGACGACTCTACGATAAGATTGCCTTGCCTTGCCACCGGCATCCTGCCTTCGCTTCTTCTGCCGTGACCGTTGGAACGGTTGAATTTGTCAATGGGAATGCGCGACATTAAAAATCCTTTCAAAATTCCGTTTTCCACAAGACTGGTCCTTTGTGACTTGACCCCTTCATCGTCGTAAACGTAATTTCCCCGCAGGAAAGTCCCATTGTATTTTTTAATGGAAGGGTCGTCGTATATGGACAAAAACTCCGGCATAATTTTCTTGCCCACTTTTTTCGAAAAGGTCTGACCTTCGCTCGCGCTCTTCTGCCTGTGCCCCTCAATCCTGTGACCGAATATTTCGTGAAAAAACACGGCGGCAGCCTGCCCCTCGAGTATGGCAGGCCCTATAAAGGGTTCCTGAGGACTGGACTTTCTAAGGCGCGCAAGCTGTTTAAGCAGTGTATTTATATCCCTTGAAATTTGCTCGGCGCCCGGCATCTCTTCCGCGTTCTCAAAATGGTAGGATTTATATCTGCTCAGGTTCATTCCGTCTTCGGTTCTGGAGCTCATGTTAAAGTAAATCTGCATGTAATTATTTCCCGTAACTATTTGGGCCCCGTCAGAATTAACAATATACCTGTTTAGATTTTTGGCGTAAAAGCCCACGCCGGAATCCAGCAAAAAATCATATTCCTTGAATTTCAGGGATAGTTTCTTAATCAGGTTTTTTATCTTCTCCCTCTCAAACAACGGCATTTCCGCTCTATCATAGTAAACATCTGTCGTTTTATCGCAGGTAAAATCTCCCGATTCATCCTCTTCGCTGGCGGTAACTTTCTTGTTCATTTCCACCTTTAGATAATTATTGTGCGCCCTTTTATATTCTCGGTCGGTCAAAAGCCAGATTTTTTCTTTTATCGCGTCCACATCCCCGCCGGGAAGAGATATGGACCCTACGGACCTGGAATTCGAATCATTTAAATACGCCTGCCTGCCCTTTATCTCGTGAGTATTGTCCATTTCTCTTGAGCCGAGACGCACATCTATAGTTAAAATCCTGGAATTGCTTTCACCCTCGCTTGACACCGCGCCTAGACTGGCGTCAATCCAGAATCTTCTGGAATCAAAAACCTCATACTCAAGAAAATACAGCGGCACTTTTTCAGCATGTTTTAGTTTGCTAAAAGACCTGTTTAACTCTTCTGTCAAAGCGGCTAAGAGGGAATCTTTCGAAACTTGCCCGTTTTCCTTAAAGCTGCGGCGGACAAGCCCGCTTTCCGAGAAAAGAGATGAGGAGCATAAAAACAGAAAAAAGAAGACCAAAATTTTTCGCATATTTCCTCCTCAAAGACTTGGGCGGCGCATTGCCTCAGGCAATATACCGCAACGCCCTTTCCAGCAAAACGCCACACATTTCTCTCCTGTAATCCTGCGCGGATCTTATATCGCTTATAGGAGAAACCTCTGTCCTTATCGTCTCGCTGGCTTTTTCAACAATTTTTGCGGTGAGATAAGAGTATTTCAAAATACTACTTGTCTTTTTCGCTTCAAAGACGGTGGGAGCGACTGAAGAGAGAACAACGTTTATATCCTTGACAAATTTCTTCTCAATATCGGCGCACACGCATATTCCGACCTTGCCTATGCCGAATTTAGCTCGCGAAATCAATTTTAAAAAAACCGCTTTGTGCCTCTTCTTTGGAACAATGAAACCTTCTATTATTTGGTCTTTTTTAAGCGCATTCTTTTTCGGTCCCTTAAGAACTGAGAGAACGGGCTTTGATTCTCTTTTTCCGTAAAGATTAAGCAAAACCCAGGCCCGGGAGGCGGCAAGAGCGCAGACGCCGTCCGCGCTTGGCGAGGCATTGGCCAGATTTCCGCCAAGCGTCGCCATGTTCCTCAGGGATGAACTGGCAAAATGAGGAACGCAGTCATAAAGTGCCGGAACCCATCTCTTAATCAAGGAATTTTTACCTAATTCAGCCAGCTTAACTCCCGCTCCTATAAAAACCTGTTTCTTATTCTCCCTCACCAGATTAAGTTCTCTTATGTCGCTTATGTCAAGGTAACATTCATTGCTTGAAATCCCCAGGTTGTATCCCACTATTAAATCCGTTCCCCCGGCCAGGTATTTTCTATCCACCGGAAGTTTTGGAAGTTTTTTCCAGAGTTCTTTAAGCGAATAAAATTTTTCTATCACTTCAGGCATTTTTTTCGCACCTTTCCAACAGCTTTTATTATATTCTTATAGCCGGTGCACCTGCATAAATTTCCCGCGAGAGATTCTTTTATTTCATCGTCCGTTGCTTCAGGATTTTCGCTTAGAAGTTCCTCCGCTTTAATTATAAAGCCGGGTATGCAGAAACCGCATTGAACCGCCGCCTCTTTTGCAAAAGAATCTATCAAAGGATTTTTCTCATCTCTCAGACCCTCTATCGTGATTATTTTTTTTCCATGCGCCTGAGCCGCCATCATAAGGCAGGAATTGACTGCCCTGCCGTCAAGCAAATCAAGGCAGGCTCCGCATTCTCCTTCGCCGCAGCCTTCTTTTGTTCCGGTAAGCCCCAGGTCTTCTCTTATGAATTCAAGCAAGGTTTTATCCGGGCGTATTTCCCTTTCAATATTTTTCCCGTTGACCTGGCATTTAAGAAGATATTTTTTCATTTTCAGAATCTCCAGCCCACGCCCATTACAAATCTTACGCCATCAACACTGATAGTATCGTCTTCATTTTTTACATCTCTGTCAAACATAACATGATTAAGCTCGTATCTTAACTCGGCAAAGAACTGAGTATTATCCATTTTTATTCTCATGCCAACCGGAATTCTAAACATTAATCCCAAGCCAAAATCATTAACCGGCTGCACCCAATTCCCATTAGTATAACCATAGGCAAAAGGAAGTTCAATCTCGTTTAAGGAAAGTCCCAATCCAAGTCCAAAATATGGGTCTATTTCTTTCCCAATATGTCTAATTAAAAGGTCCACGCTAAATCCTATGGAGGTCATAGTTAAGTAGTTTTCTGAAGAAGGAGAATAGTATGTTGCCATAGAGCCGTCCCTATTAAGAGTGATTGTCTGTGGTTCAACTCTGGTTCGATTAACAGAAAACTCAAAATCTCCGCCTATGCTTTTATTTCCAAAACTGCCGACTCTAAACCCGATAGGCCCCGGTCCAGCGCCTTTCATATTCTCCATCTTTATTTCGCTATACCCGCCGACACTCGGAATAAAACCGATATGACCAGTGTAGATGTTAGCATTGGCATTGCTATATGTTATGTTCACATTTTTTGAGCCAAAGCCGATGACAATATCAAAGAATCTGTATTCGTTTTCTCTCCTGGTCCTGGAAATTTTTGAAACTGCTCTGGTTTGCTGAGGCTGGGTATAAGTCTGTTTAGGTTGTTGAACGGGAACGGTGTCCCCGCCAATCCAGTCTTTCTTAACTATTATCTGTGCCGCTCCTATCGCCTGCGCAGTTTCGGTTTTTATGATTCTTGCGTTTACCTCTATATCACCACCGGTCCTCCTTACCAGAGTTCCTGTGATTATGGCGTCAACGCCCAGAACTTTTCCGAGCTGTTTCGCGGTGCTGGCGTCTATCACGCCGGAAGATTGAAGTTTCAGTTCATTCATCACCTTATCCAGGACGCTTCGCTCTATAATCTCAAATTTTTGAAGATTGATCATCTTCATCGTAAGCCTCTCGGAAATCACAGCTCCGTCTCTGGACTTGCTGGTTTCATCGGCATAAGAAAACGGAATGATAGCCATTTTTTTATTCACAAGTTGCTCTCCCGCAGCAGATAACTTGTCAGCAAGATCCTCGTAAGGATCTGCAGCTGCATAAAGCCATCCGTTAAAAAACCCGGCAAGTGCCAATATCATAAATCCTGTCACTTTATTTTTCATCCTGCCTCCATTTCATTGTTAATTTTCCCGGCAAAAACATTTCTTGTTCTTACTCATGCTCCAGACATTTTCTGGCAGCATCGGAATTTTGTTCAATCTCAAGCCGAGCGCGTTTTTTACTGCATTCCTAACTGCAGGCGCAACAGCTATCAACGGTAATTCACCAATGCCTTTGGCATTGTACGGGCCATCGGTGTATTCCTTCTCAACGAAAGAAACCGCGTACTCCGGCATATCCGCGGAAGTCGCAAGCGCATAATCCGCAAAACCCGGGTTGAGCATTATTCCATCCTTATAGACAAGATTTTCAAAAAGCGCCCAGCCCGCTCCCTGTAAAATTCCGCCATGCGCCTGAGCGAGCGCAAGCCGCGGATTTATCAGCTTGCCCACATCATAAGCGGCGAACACTTTCCTGATTTTCATCTCAAAGGTTTTAATATCAATCTCAACAAGGGCCGCGTTGGCTGAATATGAATAGACTACATAGCTATCGCCTTTCCCGTTTTTCTCGCTGAAACTTGTTTTTGGGGCCGTATACCATCCCTGTTCAGACATCTTCAATCTTCTGGCCCAGCACTCCTTCACAACCTGCGCGAAACTTATTCTTTTTTTCCCCACGAAAAAAAATCCACCGGAGGCGCTGACTTTATCGCTACCTAAAATCTCCATTGCGGTTTTAAATATCCTCTCTCTTAATGGCCTTGCCGCCTCCATTATGGCATTCCCGCTCATAATGGTTGTCCTGCTCGCCACTGTCGGACCTGAATCGGGAACTTTGGAAGTGTCCACTTCATGAATATGCACATTTTCAAGCGGGCAATTCAGCGTTTCTGCACATATCTGAGTCAAAACAGTTAAAGCACCCTGCCCCATTTCAGTATTCCCCACATTTACTGAAACGCTTCCGTCTTTGTAAATGTTTATATACGCTCCGGCCCTGTCTAAAAATCGGCCTTTTGCGCCAAGCCCCACTCCATAGTACGTGTTGGCAAAACCAAGGGCAATAATTTTTTCCCCTTCTCTTTTCACACCAAACCTGTCCCACGCAGATTTTTTTCTCACTATATTCACAATCTCACTCAAGCCGCAGGACTCGTCTATCTTCTGACCGGTAACTGTTCTGCTCCCTTTTCTGATAATATTCTTTAACCTGAATTCTACCGGATCCATTCCTATTTTATCGGCTAAATCGTCAATCAAAGATTCCTGAGCGAAACAGATTTGCGGCTGTCCGAAACCCCTGAACGCGCCACACGGGACCTTGTTGGTGGCCACAGCATAGGTTTCAATCAAAACATTTTCAATGTCATACGGCCCGGCCGCATGCACACTCCCCCTCCACAAAACAATGGGAGAAAGGGTGGAGTAAGCTCCGGAATCAAGCACATATTTAATCACGCAGGCCCTTATCCTGCCGCTCTCATCCGCTCCATACATCACGCTGGAATAAGAGGGATGCCTTTTCGACATGGACATGAAATCCTCTTTTCTCTCATAAGACAACCTTACCGGTTTGCCAGTTTTTTGCGCGCAAATTGCGGCGTGAGCGGCCACAAGCGCCGGCATATCTTCCTTTCCTCCGAAGCCGCCACCCGTTACAGTCTGAATAACTTTTACCCTGTGATTCGAAAGACCCGTAACCGCGCAAACCGCATCAAGAACATAGAAAGGGCACTGCGTGGAAGAATAAATCGTCATTGAACCATCGGAGGCGGGAACGGCGGTAGCCACCTGGGTTTCAAGATAAGAATGAACCTGGTAATTAGTTTCAAATTCCCCTTTTATCTTATACTTGCATCTTTCAAGTGATTTTAATGCCTCGCCTTTTTTAATAACGTACTTTGAAAACACATTGTTCCTGCCGAAGATTTTGACTGAACCTTTTTCCATAGATTTCAGTGGATCGTCCACAAATGGAAGCTCTTCGTGCTCCAGTTTCAGCATGGAAGCGGCTTTCTTAGCGGCCTTGCGGTCTTTAGCCAGAACAAGCGCTATAGTCTCTCCGGCAAATCTGGATTCCCTTTCGGGCAAAAATGGATAATCCTCCATCACAAGCGGCCACCTGTTTTTCCCCCTTATATCCTTACAGGTAATTAAACCAACGTAACCGCGGATTTTTTTCGCTTTTTCATCCGATAAATTTTTTATTTTTATCCGCGGCTTCAGGCTCCTGAAAGCGCAGGCATAAAGCATGTTCGGAAAACTTAAATCGCTGCCATACTTAGAAATACCTGCAGCTTTATCCAGGGCATCAACTCTCCTGACACTTTTGCCGACAAAAGAAAAAGGCGTTTTTTTCATTTCGATTTTCATCTGTCTCTCATATGCCCAGCACTTCTTTTATAATGGACTTTAAGTATTTCCGCGACTATGGACACGGCTATCTCGCCCGGCGTGTCGCCCCCTAAATCAAGACCAACCGGAGAAAAAATTCTTTCATCTTCATAAGGGTTTATCCTGCCCCTTTTAAGCAAATCAAAGGTTTTCTTCACCTTGAGCCTGCTCCCTATCATTCCAATATAAGATGCTTTTGTTTTCATCGCCCTTGCCAGACATTCTTTATCCAATGCGTGCCCCCGCGTCACTATGATAATATAGCATTTTTCGTCAATATCAAGTTTCTTAAGCGCCTCATGCGGCGGTTTTAAAATCAAATCCACGGCATTTGGATAATTTTCCCTGTTTACAAATTCCTTTCTGTCGTCGGCAATTACATAACTTGAGCCGACCACATCCAGCGCTCTGGACAATTGCAAAGCCACGTGTCCAGAACCAAGAACAATTACCTTAAACGGTTTTTTATAAACCTCTATAAAGACCTCCACTTCCCCCCCGCAAATCATCCCGGTATTTCCTCCGTCGGAAAGAACAAACTTAAATTTTCCGCTCTCCCCCTTCTTCAAACACTCCAGTGCCTTCCTGATAACCAGAGCCTCTATGCTTCCTCCCCCCACGGTGCCTGCAGTTCTTCCGTTGGGATATACAATCATTTTTGAGCCAATTGAGCGCGGAGTGGACCCGGATGAAGAAATTATGGTGGCCAAAGCGACATCCTCTCCTTTACTAAGACTTCCGCTCAGCAAACTTATAATATCACGCGTCTCTTTCATCATACTTATTTTACATTATTCTGTTGCTCCGCGCTTCACACCTATTCAGCACAAAATACGCTAAAACCACTATTCGCAGATTACGCAAAACTGAACGCAAAATACGCTAAAACCATTAATCGCAGATTACACAAAAGAATTTTACCCCGCAGGTTCCTCCGACAAAACCACACTAAACCCAACCTACGGGGTAAAATTCTTCTGCGTTCCTTCGCGCTTCACACCTATTCAGCGCAAAATAGCGTGCCTTTTTCCCACCCTTAACCGGCGTAATCCCGAGGAGTATCAAAATCCTTCAATATATTTGAATCGTCCACAATCACATCTTTAACTTTCACTTTTTTATGATGGGTAACCCAGTGAAGACTTTCGCCAGCAGGAGTTTCAAGAATCAAATTCCAGTAAACGCGAGGAATAATAATAGGATGTCCTCTTTTATACAATGAATGGTTTTTTGGGTCTTTGCCCCTTCTTAGCTCTCCGCCTTCAGATTTCCGATTTCTCGCTTCTCTTAAACACATGGGAATTACTATGCAGTCACAATTTTCCTTAAAAAAATCAACGATTTTTCCGTATGTTTCCTTTTTCACCAGGGGCTGGTCTACCAGGCAAAGCATGAAAGCTTCGGCTTTCTCTTCAGTCAATCTTTCGGTGGCGAGTTTTACCGAATGCAATTGGCCTAATTCGACTTCTTTATTGATTAAAATTTCGGCCGGATTGAGGTCGGCTTCCCGCTTTATTCTAACAAAATTATGTTCCCCCAAGACGATAAAAATCCTATCGATTCCAATCGATAATAAATCCGATATTATTTTTTCGACAAACCTTCGCCCTCCGCATTTCAGGAGCGCCTTGTCTCTCCCCATTCTCTCGGATTTTCCGGCTGAAAGAATAATCCCTGAAACCAGCATGGTCTTTGCGAGAAAGCAATTATTAGAGAATTTGCACTACTTTGAATTTTTTAAAATCTTCAACCCCAATGAATTAAAGGCTTTTTGTAAAGGAACGTTTTTTATAGCAATACTAATCGGCGTATCAGCTTTGTCCGCCGGAATAAATATTTTAGAGCCTTTTATATTGTCCAATGCTAAAGCGATTTGGGATAATTTAACATTTTTGGCGGCAATATATATTTTTGTGGTTTTTTTCAAGGTAATTGAAGTTTTGATTTTCATTTGTTTTAATTTATTGGAATCGCATACCGCAGTGCAATCTCCCGTATCCGGCCAATAAATGGCTAAACACCATTCGCCTTCACAAGTAATTGAACAATTATTTACCTCTGTATCGCATGTAACCGTTTCCTTGACCTGTTTATTCGCGGAATCATTTATTTTCTTACATCCATAGACTGACAGGAAACAAAAAACCGCCATAAGAGTAATTATTTTTTTCATTTTTCCTCCACTAATCTATCAGTAATTTTACAAATTCCATTAATTAAAATCAATAAATTGACAATTTTCCACTTGATCACTGAATTGTGTCCGTAGCAAAACTTAAAAGCGGGGTAGTCCACTCCCGCAGTGGGAAAAAGTGTTAATGGTTACAGAGTTTTTCTGAAATTTTATTGGCTTTTTTGGCTAATTTTTTTTCGTCAATATTAACAAGTCTTGAATCTCTTACAGCAACTTTTCCGTTGACTATGGTATATTTCGTTTTTTGTCCGCCGCAAAAAAGCAAAGAAGCCAATATATCGGAACCTGAACCGGCGAATTCCAAACCGCTTACATCAAAAATAGCAAAATCCGCGGCCTTTCCGACTTCAATAGAACCTATATCGTTACGCCCCAATACTTCGGCTCCACCGCGCGTTGCCAGTCTCAAAGCGTCCCTGGCCGGCATGGATGAAACGCCGGCCTTGACCCTTGAAACGAGCATTGCCTGTCTGATTTCCGCGAGCATATTGGAAGAATCGTTTGAAGCCGAACCGTCGACACCTATGGAAACCGGAATTCCCTTGTTTAAAAACATCCTGACTGGCGCGATGCCAGAACCCAGGCGCAGATTTGAACAGGGACAATGCGCAACCCCGGTTTTTGTTTTAGCCATTTTCCCCGCTTCTTTTTCGTTGATGTAAACACAATGTGCAAACCAACTTCGCCCTTCCTCCAACCATCCAACGCTTTCCATATATTCAAGAGGTCTCATCCTGTGAATTCTCAGGCAATAATCCGTTTCATCTTTTGTCTCCGCCAAATGCGTGTGCATTTTCACGTCCCATTTCCTGGCCATTTCAGCGGTAAGTTTCAATAACTCTGTGGTCACTGAAAAAGGAGAACAGGGAGCCATGGCAACCTGAGTCATTGAAAACTTTTTGAAATTGTGATATTTTTTTATCAGTCTTTCGCAGTCCCTGAGTATATCATCCTCTCTTTGCACCACTTCGTCAGGAGGCAATCCTCCCTTCGATTTTCCTCTTGACATCGACCCTCTGGTTGCCGTAAATCTTATGCCAATATTTTTTGCTGCCTCTATTTCGGTATCAATGAAAAATCTGCTGCCCCTCTTCGGAAAAAGATACAGATGGTCGCAGCTTGTAGTGCAGCCGGTAAGAAGCAATTCCCCCAGTCCAACTTGTGCGCTGACATAAACATCTTCCTCCTTCAGGTTTTTCCAGACCCCGTAAAGATAAACAAGCCAATCAAAGAGCTTGACGTCTTGAACGGCGGGAAGGTTTCTTGTAAGCGTTTGATACAAATGATGATGAGTATTGATAAAACCGGGAAGGACCAGACAATTTCTGGCATTTATCGTTTCTTTGGCTTTGACCCTGAGATTTTTGCCGATTTTTTTTATCTCGCCGTTTTCGCAGTAAATATCGTAATTTTCCTTCTCAGTAAAGGCATCATCCATAAGAACCACTTTAGAGGCATTTTTTATAAGCAAAGATTTCATCATATTTTCAGCAAGTTCCTTAAAGACTTTTATCTATCGCGGAAATTATACATAACAAATCCTTCATAAACCAATTGCAATGCGGGTTTGCAAACGCGGAAATTATACATAACAAATCCCGCCTTAAAATCTTTTCCAGAGTCTTTCGGCCAGTTCGCGAGACTTGCGGCACACCCTTTCCTCATCTATATTTAATTTAAGTTCTCCGTTCTCCATAAGGATTTCGCCGTTTACAATGGTTGTATCCACCCGGCTCTGCGATATGCCGAAAGCCAGATGGTCATAGAAATTGTTTTTATTCAAGGGAGTCGGCGGCCGATAGTCAATCAAAATTAAATCGGCATTCCAATCCTCTTTAACCAATCCTATTTTGGCAAAATACCTTCCGACTATTCTGGCATTGTTGACAAATAGAGCCGAGCATATTTCCTGAAAACCTACCGACGGATTATGCTTGAGGTGCTGAAGCCAGATGCCGTTGCGCATTTCTTCAAACATATTTACAGTCATGGCGTCGCTGCCGAGACCGAACAAAATCTTTTTCTCGGACATCTTGACAATATCGGCTATGCCGACCGAATTGTTGGCATTCGACTGGGGATTATGGACAACCGCCGTCTGAGTTTCCCGAAGTATCTCCATCTCCTTCTCATTAATATGAACGCAGTGCGCTGCTATGGTTTTGGGTCCTAATATGCCGAAATTTTCCAGTCTTTCTATTACTCTCAGCTTGTGGCGCATCTCACAATATATCTGGTCTGCTTGCGACTCAGCAGCATGTATGTGAAACCCGGCGCCAAGTTTATGACCCTGATATGCCGCCTCTTCCAGCGTCTCATCGCTTATTGTAAACGAGGCATGGAGTCCAAAGAGCGCCTTTATGAAATTGTCGTTTTCTTTCTGGGTTTTCTTGATAAAGTCCGCATTCTCGTGCAGGGCGTCCCTTACCGACTTCACCCCGTCCCTGTCGGAGAGTTCATAGCAGAGCGAAGCGCGCAATTTAGACTCTCTTACCGCTTTCTCTATCGTCGAAAGAGAACCTATTATATTAAACGGGCTGGCATGGTGGTCTATGAGAGTGGTTGTTCCGCTTCTTACAGCGGCAATAAGCGAAACAAGCGCACTATAGTATGTCTCCTCATTCGTCAATTTCTTGTCCAGCCGCCACCACAAGTTATTCAAAACATTGATAAAATCCTTTGAAGGTTTCGCTTTCAAAAGCCCTCTTGCAAACGTGCTGTAAAAATGCATATGGGCGTTAATGAGTCCCGGCATAAGAATCTTGCCCTCTGCGGATATGGTTTTTGAATACTTGCCTTTGAAACTGGAAGTGGATGCTATCTTTTTTATTTTTCCGCCTGAGATGAGAACGGAATGATTTTCAAGAATTTTATTGCTTCCGCCGCCAGTGGCTATTATTGGATTTTTTATAAGTATGTTCTTCTGCATAAAACCTCTTCTCCGCCCTACGCCGGGGCGACCTTCCTTTCCCTTGAGGTTCTTTCGTCCATATACAACGCTCCGGCGAAACATTTTTGAACGCATATGCTGCATCCCACACATTTGGACGCGTCTACCTCCGGCAATTTTTTATCATTCAACTTTATGGCAAAATATCCACACCTCGCGCAATTTCCGCAATGCCTGCAAAGCTGCTCCACAAGGCGAGGTATTTTTTTGTCGGACGGCAAATCCTCAAACAAAGTTATGGGACTCGGCAAGGCTCTTGCGACCAGGTCTTTCACTGATTTTATCCCCCTGTCCAACATCAAATGGCTAAGCCCCCATTTCAACTCGTTTATTATTCCGTATCCATATTTCATAAGTATGGTGCAGAACTGAACCGTTTTGGCGCCCAGCGCCAAAAAATGCGCCGCCGCTTTATAATCCATTGGTCCGCCGTTTCCTGATATATGAAGGTTCAAAGTGGCGACCTTTGCCAAAGACAGATTGCTTATCGGAGCAACTCCTTCCCCGCTCATGCCCACCACTATTCCCTCTTCCCAGTTTCTTTTCTTTCCGGCCCTGAAAGCCATTGTCGGGAACGAATTCGCCAGAGTTATCCCCGCTTTCTTATGCGGGTATTTTTCAAAAACTTTCTTTATCGCTTCACATATAACATAAATGGAGGTGACAGCTCCGCTAAGTTTAAACAGTTTAGGCACATCAGGGTCAGACACTTCCATAACCCAATCAACTATTTTCGCTGAAAGTTCCGGATCCTGAGAAACGATGTCACCCTTGGTCCCGTCTCCGCCCTGAGGACATGAGAGGCTGTATTCCACGGCCATAGCGCCGGCTCTTTCTAAAATCCTGGTATTGTTTTGCCAGACCTTCTTATCGCTTTCATCCCTGCCCGTAACGGGGCCGCCGGTCGACGCCGCCACTAATTTTCCCGGAAATCTTTTCCTGAGTCTTGTCACTTCTTGTGCCACGCGTTTCAAAGTATGGCTGGAAACATTGTCGGAATTGGCATAAGTCGAATCTGAAAAGGCAAACATGTATTCTGAAGGAATATGTATAGGCACATTGTCGAAGGCGGTTTTCATAATTATGCCGGCCCAGCCACTTTTGAACGCCATAACCCCCTGCTCGTATCCGTCCGAATGGGGACTTGCGGAAATTAAAAACGGAGAGTCAAGTTTTATGCCGAAAAAATCCGTTTCAAGGGGAACGGGCAACATGTTCCTTCCTTCAAGGATGTACTCACTTTTTACATCTTCGACTACCCTGGGTTTCTCTGCCCCGCGCATGTACGCGTCCGCCTTAACTGCCGCGTTTTTTCCCGAAGCACAGGCTTCCACGACGGAAGTTGGGCCGTTTTTAACATCGCCGGCGAAAAATATTCCGGACTCGCCGGCATCCTCAAATCCAGGCAGGTTTTTAATGGCGAGAATCACAAAATTAATGTCACTTCTTACGGTCTGAGAATTTTTAATCGCTCTACCCCTTGAATCCAGCTTGACGGTTTTAATCCCCGCTATCTTATTTCTTTCAACAAGTATGGACGTGATTTGAGTTTTGGCGTTTATATCTATGTTTTTCTTAAGAACGGCGTTTAGTTCCTTTTGCGACAGTTGTATCCTGCCTATATTCTTGCGAGTGAAAATTTCAACACTTTCGGCTCCTCTCTCCAGAGCAGAAATTGCGCAGTCAGCCGCCACCGCCCCACCACCTATAACGGCAACCCTTTTAGCCCTTACGGAAATCTTATTTTTATCCGTCAAATAAGCCAGCCCTTTCACCCCCCTGTGTTCGTTGGGTATATCCAGCTTTATCTGGTTCAAAATTCCAGCTGCGACTATTACCGCATGATGCCGCTTCCTCAGCTCTAAAGGATTTTTTATTCTCCTGCCGAATTTTATATTTACATTCCCCAAACGTTTAATGAATTCAATATCGGTTTCAAGAATTTTTTTATTCAGGCGACTTTCGGGTATCAAGTTGCACATTCCACCGGCTCTCTTATCCTGTTCAAAAACGTTTACCGCGTAACCCATCCGGGCAAGAACCGCGGCCGCCGAAAGACCGGCCGGGCCGGAGCCCACAATGGCAACTTTTTTTCGGGAGATTTTCTTTGGTCTTCCCATAAGCGGCATTTTTTTCAAATCCTTGGCTCTCTGAATTATCGCGGCCTGCACGGCCGGAATTTTTATCGGCTCATCGAATTCATTTCTGGAGCATGCGGCCATACAGTGCCAATCGGGGCAAACAGCTCCGCAAACTCCCCCGAAAGGATTAGATGACATTATGAGAGCGGCGGATCTTTGAAAATCCGATTTTTCCATTTTCCTGGCTGCCATTATGAAATCCGCCGGCGAACAACCGGCGGGGCAAGCTTTTTGACAGGGTTTCTCTTCACAGTAAAGGCATCGTTCAAGTTCGCTTTTAAGCTGGGCATCGGTTAAAAAAGCGTACTTTACCATATAATTCTCCCGCAAAATCGCATTTCCCTTGTACTATTTTAACATTATATTTTTTATGAATGCGATATTAAAGCAACACCCTCAAAAAGTCTGAGTGATTTTCTTCAAACCCCTCGGTTTGTCCGGATTCAAACCCTTGCAAACCGCCAATTTCAACGCGATAAACTTCATTTTAACATCGGCAAGCAAGGCATTAAATGGATACTTAAGGCCTTTTTCCGACATAACGGCAAAAGGAACCTTTCTTTTCAAAAGGCTTTTTTTAACCCTGCAAATATCTTCTGACAATTTTGCCGAATGGTTGAAAAGAAAGACAAAATCCTTTGGGCCGAACGAACCAATCGGGCCGTGCAGGAACTCGGCCGCCGAATATCCCAGAGAATGCACGCCGGCCATTTCCCTGAATTTAAGCGCGGAATCCTCGGCTATGGCATTAAAAGGTCCCCTTCCTACAAACCCCACAAAAGACCTGTCTTTAATTTTTTCCACATAATCGTTTCCGAAATCCGGAAGTGAGCCCGTAAACCTCTCTATTTCAA
Source organism: uncultured Elusimicrobia bacterium (assembly GCA_937898825.1). Lineage (GTDB taxonomy): Bacteria > Elusimicrobiota > Elusimicrobia > Elusimicrobiales > UBA9959 > CALEIX01. The sequence continues at coordinate 15,107 of CALEIX010000225.1, forward strand.
AAATAGTTTTATTGAAATCAGAAGTGAAAAAACCGGCGCCCCACAATTTTGCGGTATGGAGAACCAGCCAGAGCTGAAGGGCAAAGCTTTTTGTAGCCGCCACCGGCAATTCTTTTGAATAAGAAAGCAGCACATTATTGCCTGCAGCTTGAGCCAGAAGATTTTTCTTTATATTTGGCTCATTTGTGACGGCCACGCCGGAAGCGCCCCACAACATCAGTCTTTTAAGGCACCTGACTATGTCTCCGCTCCTGCCCGACTGTGAAAAAGCCCAGACGACCTCCCCGCCAAAATCTATTTCTTTCCTGGCTGAAAAAACAGAATAAGGATGGACTATATTTGAAGCCACGCCGCAAAATTCTTCCCATACATACTTGGCGAAAAGCGTGGCGTTACCGCTGCTCCCTCTGCCTACCAGATAGACTCTTCCCCTTCGGGATTTCAAAGTCAGCTTTTTAAGTCTATCGGCGTTTTTTGAAAAAGAGGCAAGAAGAGCGGGAATTTCTCTTATGTCCTTATAGGTTAAAGTATCCGTGATTTTCATTTTTTTCTCCTATCAAAACATTCCCACGACAAATACGATGATACGTTGATATGCAAAAATGTTGATGCGATGATACGGGACTGAGTCGCTTGATATATTGGTTCGCCCCGTTAGAGATAGGGCGCATATGCGCCCACGCCCACAGCTACAACCTTTTACAAATACATTCACCATTTTCCTCTTTTCAGCATCTTTTAGATAAAATTTTAGCCCGTGTATTTCTAATGGGGCGAGGCTACATTACTGTTTTTTCTTTTCACTCCTCACTTATTAGCGAGGCTTTGGGCCCCGCGCTACAGCCTCGTTCAATAAACTCAATAAACGCTCAACGCTATAAACGCTATAAACGCTTAACGCTATAAACTCTTCACTTTTCATCCTTCTTCTTTCCTGCCGTCCAGCTGTCTAGCCGTCCAGTAGTCCAGCCACTATTTTGGCAGAGCTTCGCTCTGCAGCTACATTACTGTTTTTTCTTTTCACTTTTCACCCCTTATCCTTTATCCTTTATCCCTTGTCCTTTCCGCCGCCCAGCCGCTATAGTTTTTCGGCGGGCCCTAAATCCATATTTCAAAATTTCTAAAAACTTGCAGTCGCCTTTATCCAAAATCCTGCTTTTCGATACCACCATTTTTTCCCTTAAAAGCGGGCTCGCAAAAACAAGGGTTTGAAACGAATTAGCGTCAACAGAAGATTTTTTTTCGTATTCTTTTTTTACATATTCGGCAAAACCAGTATCAAGAGTCCTGTTAAGCCATTTCTGAGAAACGTTTTTTTCCACTCCGACGATAAGCGCTTCAATCCGCAATGCCCGGCACCGCGCTATAACTTGGGGCAGTTTCATCCCGCTTAAGGGAGCAAAAAGTTTCACCCCGGTTTCTTTTGAAACTTCTCTCAATGCTTTATATTCATCCGAATCTTCCGTCGTTCCGGAACAAAAACAATTAAAGTCATATTTTTTTCTCGCTTCTTTGAGAAAAGTAGAATAGTTTTGAACATATTCTTGAGGTTTAAAAGCGCCGCCGGCTTTATAAACGAAAAGGGGCAAGTTCATTATTTCAGACTGCTTCTTTATTATATTTAACTTATTTAAATCATTGAAAAACCGAAAATGATTTTTCCCACCATCTATAGTTATAAGGCACGAAATCCGATAACCACTTTGAACAGCGAGCATAAAGGCTAAATGACTGTCCTTTCCGCCGGAATAGATAACAGCGCATTTCCTTCCTTTCATGGTCCTCCTTTTATCCTCCTTATCTTTCTTATTTTATCCTCAATGCCGCTCCTGTCAATTCCTCTCATTCCATAGTAGGCATGCTCTATGGGAGTATCCGGGCATATGTACGTTGCGCGCTTTATCCCCCTGGGATCTTTTTTAAGTCCCAGCCAGATCAGCCATCCACTCAAATCAGTGAAATCTCTGTCTATAAACTCGGGAGAACTTTTCATTATCTTATCCGTATCTCCGAATCCCCCGAGAACCGCGGCGCTGTGATAACCCGCTTCTTTGGCAGATTCAACATCCTTGTGCGTATCGCCTATCACATAGACATTTTTCGGGTTTATTTTCCCGCCAACTATTTTTTCGCCTCTTTCAACAGCTTTTTTCAGCAGAACTGTCCTGTCGGCTGAATCCTCTCCGAAACCTCCGAAAACAAAGTATTTTCCGAGACCGGAATGCTCAAGCTTCAGGAAGGCGCCTTTCTTTACGTTGCCGGTGCCAAGCCCCAACAGGACTTGCTTTCGGCGGTAAAGAAATTTTATAAACTTTTCAACCCCCTTTATTTTTTTATATGTCCCCCTTTTAACGGATTTTCTTAATTCAAGCGGCAGTTTCTCAAGGTACAAACGCGTTATTAGCTCAATATCCTTTGTAACCGCTCTTTTCCTATTTGCGTAAAAATAGGCCGATGAAAAATTTACTCTGTCGCTGCACCCCTGAAGAGAAAAATTCTCACATACATTTTTAACGCCATAAAGAATTTCAATCGCCTTATTCAACGCCCTCGTGCCAGCTCTGCCCGTGTTTATCAAAGTGCCATCCACATCAAAAAGAACCAGTTTTATCTCTTCCATAAACGATACTGCCTTTTTTAATCGTAACCTTGTTCAGATTGGCACCGAAATAATATGAAATCTCCCTGTAATCCTTGACGTCAAAAACGGAAATATCGGCCTGTTTGCCTTCGCTGATAGAACCCACTCTGTCAGATATTCCAAGGGCGGCCGCCCCGTTTAAAGTCGAAGCGGTGACTACTTCCTCCGGAGTCATTTTCATATAAATCGCGCTCATTGACATAACCTCCTGCATATTCCAGCACGGAGAGGAACCCGGATTGAAATCCGTTGCCAGAGCGACCGGCGCGCCTTTTTCAATCATTTTTCTGGCGTCGGGGAATTTGTTTATTCCAAGATAATAATTGGAAGTAGGTAAAAGAGTCAGGATTATCTTTTTTCCCGCGGCCGTTTTTATGTCGGCATCAGAGGCGAAATCCGAATGATCCGCGCTTATGGCCCCGGTCTCAGCAGCCGCCCTGATGCCG
>CALEIX010000226.1 GCA_937898825.1 uncultured Elusimicrobia bacterium
CAATAAAATATTCCCGTCCATTTACTTCCAGGCGAAATTGGCTGCCCATAAAAGTAAAAATCCCGCCCATTTCAATCAAAAATTTATTAATTTTCGATATTAATGTCGCTTCAAGTTCTTTTTCGCTGTGTTCTTCGCTTAGTTCAAGGAAATCAAAAGTGTATTCGTCTTTTACGGCAAGTTTGGCTTGATTGCGTATTTTTTTCGGCACTGCCATGTCAAAATTGGTCTGGTTGTTCAGGTGCTTCTGGTAAGTTCCAGCTTCTATGTTTAATGCCAGCACATTTTTAGTCCAGCCGAACTTCTTCGTCATCCGTATATAAAATTCACGTTCAGAATTATTCTTGCATTTCTCAAGAATAATAACATTATGTGTCCATCCTATTTCTGCCACCAATGGCGGCAGTTTTGTGTTTTGGCAATATTCCAGATAAAAGGTCCGCATCCTCCATATATTTCTGGCCGAAAACCCATGAATTCTAGGAAATTCATCCTGAAGATCTTTTGCGAGACGCTTAACTATGGATTTTCCCCAAGTTTCGCCTTTCTGCCGTTCAATTATCATTCTGCCGATGTCCCAATAAAGAGCAATCAACTCTTTATTTACCGCTTTAAGCGCCTCATACTGTGCCGCGCGGATACGAGTTTTTATGTCTGCAAGCAGAGTTCCATAATTTTTCCCTATTTTTTTACGCATCTTTTGTCTCAGTGTTAAACAAATTTCTCCCGGCCTCTAAAATCCGCTCAGGCGCGGAAACTATTTCAGGCATGCAGATTTTTTTAATAGAACAGCCTTCACAACGTTTGTCGGGAACTGGAGGGGGCACTTTGCCGGAATCTAACATTGAGCGAATCTTATCTATGGTTTCCAGCGTTACTGTTCTCAACGCCGAATCAAAAGATACCTCCCGCCGCCGTTTTGAGGCGGCATGAAAAATCGCGCCTTTAGGAACAGAAACGCCGAGCATTTCTTCAAGACATATGGCCTGTGCGCAAAGTTGAGCGTCATCGTTTTCCCACTTGCGCCGCGGCCCGCGCTTATAATCTACTGGCAACGGCACTTCTGAACCGTCCGGCTGTCTATGAAACTCCACAATGTCCGCCTTGCCGCTCAATCCCAGTTTTCTGGAATAAAGCGGCAAAGCCCGAACAATGCGAACGCCGGCCCGGTTTTCCACGCCCGGCGTATCCGTATGTTCGTGCAAAAAACTTCCTTCCAGCGTGTAAGCATTATCAACAAACACACCGTCCACATGTATCAACCCGCATCTCCTTGGGCAAAAAAGATACTGGTTAATGGCGGAGAGGAGAACTTGGTCCAGTTAAACCTCCATTATAAAAGCCGTATGACTTCTACACCCGGAAATTCTTTTAACTTTCCTGCTTCTGGAACAGTTATTTTATAATCAGAGTATTTCCGGGGATTTTCCACTTTTTTTTCAATCTTGATAAGTTCGAACAGCTTATATGCCGGGGCACAGCCGAGTTTTGCCTGTGTGGCACGCTGTTTTTCGTCGCTATCGGTGCCGACATGTTTGAATACTGTCAGCATTTGGGCGGACATTGTCCCCTTTGAAGCCGACCTGTCATGGTCAAACATCATTTTAAGTGATTCCCAGAGAAGGGAAAGATCTTCTTCCGAAAAGCCTGTGCCATTAGGTTCCTGCGCCAGATTGGCGTTTATAAAGCCATGACAACGGTAAAGCCCGTAAGGAATAAGATTTTTGCGTCCCATCTCGGTTTCTTTTTTGTCTTTATCTTCCTCTTTTGTTATAGCCACCCGGGTGATTGACAAGTCCAATGCCATAACCGGGTCTATGGACCGGGAGAAGGTAAATTGCACTGGTCCGCGTACTTGACCGGCATTTGAGCCGGTACTCATTACCGCCCCGAATGCGCGGATATCGTAAAAGTTTCTGCACATCCATTTAGCAGCTTGATTACGTTCATCTCTATTACGGTCTTTCTTACGGGGTTCGGCCTTGTTAATTTCGGTGTTTAATATGCCGTGATGCTGGATAAATATAGGCTGACCACGCATCTGAACATAATTACGTACCTTACGTTTTATACAAACATCGGAAACTATTCCCTGTAAAGTTTGCGGGTCAAGGCGAGGGGCGTTGGCTGCATCCGGGTCGCCGTTGGGATTGCCGTCGAGGCAGTCAAACAGATAAACAAAGTCATAACGATTTTGTATAGCAGTCATTTTATTCTCCTCCTTTATTTGTCTTGCTTTCGATAGTTTTTGCTCTGTATGCGGCTTTTTGGTGATAAAAACCAAGGGCAAATCGAGCCTGTCCTTCAAGGTCAAGCGTTTTGGGCCAGGTTCTGTCTCTTATACACATCTGACGCTGCCGCC
>CALEIX010000227.1 GCA_937898825.1 uncultured Elusimicrobia bacterium
AGCAGAAGACGGCATACGAGATGTAGAGAGGTCTCGTGGGCTCGGAGATGTGTATAAGAGACAGTCAGTAAATAAACCACGTTGGCATTTTTAACAACGCAAATCTTCTTTGGGAAAAAGTTCGGGAATAAATTTTTTTGCGGAAAAAAATGCCGTGAAAGGTGGCTTTTCTTAAAACTTTCCCAAAGGTAAAAAAAGTAATATAGGATTTTTTGAAAAGATTGGGATTTTAAAAGCATAATTTAAAGTGATGCGTTTCGCGTGTCTGAATTGAAAAAAATGGAAATTTTAAGTTTCGGCGATTTAATAGAGAAAGGAAAATATTCGCTTTTTTCCCGACATAATAAAGTCGTAAATTTCAGGGGTTCAAAAGGATTAGTTTCTTTTGTCTTGCCTGAAATTGGAGCCGGACCTTTTAATTTGATTTTGAACGTTTTACCAAAAGTTGGTTTTAAGATTGAAGTCGGCAAAGAGGGAGTTTTAGTGGATGGAGATTTGCTCAGGGTCGAAACGAAATCGGTTTACAATTCTCACTTACCTTTTTTAAACATTTCCGAAAAGGAGTTTATGGGCAGGTTGTTTTTCGTTAAGAAAATTTTTCTTGAGAAGTCTCATCCGCTTTCATGCGCTTTTTTCTTTGACAGGACGAGAGAGAAAAACTTTAAATCATCGTTTGAAAGATGTATGCTTTTGCATTTTAAAAAAGCATTTCATTTGTTGAAAAACGGGGATTTTCACGGTTTCCTCAGAAATGTTCGCGGTGCAGGTTTGGGGTTTACTCCATCGGGGGATGATTTAATCTCCGGATTTATCACTTTTGTTTTGTTTGCCGAGAGAAATTTTAAGAGGAGTTGGCGGTTTAAGAAAATTTTTTGCTTGCGTGCGAGCGGAACGAACCCAATTTCTAGCGCGGCTATTGAAGCGGCAAAAAAAGGAAGATGTGATGAAAGATTTAAATCACTTTTACTCTTTCTTAAAGAACGTACTTTTGGGGAAGACATTGAAAATAAAGTTTTGGGTTGTCTTGCCCGGGGCAACACTTCGGGTGCGGATTTCATCTCAGGTTTTTTGCTTGCTTCCGAATTTGTGTAATTAAATTGGATTTTTTCAGGAGGATTCATGATTATCAAAGCTGAAGTTAAAAAAGGCGTTTACTACGATTCCGTTTCTCTCATGCAGGCGGCCAGGGCTGCTTCGGCGGTGGAGGAAGTGGCGGAATGTTCCGCGGTGATGGGCACTCGGGAAAACAAGAATATACTTAATCTATCCGGAATGCTGGCTCCGGAGGCAGCCGCCGCATCCGACGAGGATTTACTGATAGTCGTCAAAGCGAATAATTTAGACGCGGCTTCAAAGGCGCTGGAAACTGTAAATTCAACCCTCGGCAAGAATAAGGAATCGGACGAAAACGTTTCTGGAAAAAGGGCGTTTGGTTTGGACAACGCCTTGAAGTTTCTTCCGAATGTCAATATAGCCGTTGTTTCCGTTGCCGGAAAATATGCCGGAAAACTTACCGAAAAATGTCTTGATAGAAATATAAATGTTTTTCTGTTTTCCGATAACGTTTCCCTTAAGACTGAGATAATGCTCAAGAAAAAGGCGGAGGAAAAAGGTCTTTTTCTTATGGGACCTGATTGCGGAACGAGCATAATTAACGGTGTTCCTCTGGGCTTCGCAAATGTAGTCAGGCGCGGCAATATCGGAATAATTTCGGCTGCGGGAACCGGACTTCAGGAGGTCTCAACAATTATTTCGAATGAGGGCGCCGGGATTTCACAGGCTGTCGGCACAGGTTCGCGCGATATAAAAAAGGAAGTCGGAGGAGTGACTTTCCTGGCGGGCTTGAGCGCCCTAAAAGCGGATAATGCCACAGAGGTTGTATTGCTTGTATCAAAACCCCCGGATTGGCCGGTAATGCAGAAAATTTTGAAGGAAGCCGAAGGCAATAAACCGGTAGTGGCGGTTTTTCTGGGTAGCGACTCAAGGAAATATGGAGGAAACATAATTTATGCAAGGACGCTCGAAGAAGGGGCGCTTAAGGCCGCCTATCTTTCCATGGATGGGAGCGACCACAAGGCGAAAGAAAGAATATTTGACATTAATACGCAGGTTGAAAAAGCAGCCGTTGCCGAGGCGCGCAGAAAAAGTAAGAGTCATAAATATATAAGGGCGCTTTACTCAGGCGGAACCTACGCGGCGGAAGCGCAGGTGATTTTTTCCGATCTGGGGATAAAAACCTACTCAAATGTCCCGCTGAAGAAAGGAAACAAACTGCGCAGTTCCCTGAAATTGAAGGAAAACTCCGTTCTTGATCTTGGAGAAGATGAGTTTACTGTTGGAAGGATGCATCCGATGATTGATTATTCACTGAGAAGCAAGATGATAATCGAACAGGCAAAAGACAAAAGCGTTTCAGTCATATTGTTGGATGTGGTTCTGGGTTACGGCGCAAACATGAACCCGCTGACTGATTTAGTTCCGGCAATAAGGGAATCTTTTAAAAACAACAAGGGTCTTTCAATAGTTGTTTCTGTTTGCGGAACTGAATCAGACCCCCAGAACAGAAACCGGGTGACGACCGGTTTGAGAAAAGAAGGCGTTCTGGTAATGCCCTCAAATGCTTCGGCAACAAAGCTTGCGGCCGAAATTTTGAGATACACGTTTAAAAAGCATAGGGGCAAAAAACATGGACGCCGGTTGGTGGTTGCCGGGCAGCGGAAATAAATCGGATATCAGGAGTATAAGGAAAGGAGTCTTTGCGGTTACAATTTGCTGCAGCTAATGCGTGGAATCTGGAAATTATTGCTTGCGTTTCCAGGAGTTTTTTGCGGAGGTGAGAATTGTGAAACTTTTTAACCAGAAACTGAAGGTTGTAAATGTGGGGCTTGAATCTTTTACTGAAAGCTTGCGGGATTCCGGAACAGAGTATATTCAGTGCGAGTTTCGTCCCCCCCTTGTCTCAGATTATTCGTTGTTTGAGAAAATGAAGAAGAAATTGGCTTTGATAGAAAAGGCAAATAAGCGGGCGCTTGAAAGGATTATAAACTCAAAACCGGTTCTCGTCGGAATGGGGAGGGCGCGTGATGTAATTTGTGGAATGAACGGAAATTTTCTGCTCCACGCCGGACCGCCGGTAGAGTGGAGAGATATGTGCGGACCAATGAAGGGCGGGATAATAGGCGCCCTGATATACGAGGGCATGGCAAGAAATTTTGGTGAAGCAGAGAAATTAGCCGCTTCGGGAAAGATAAAATTTTCTCCCTGTCATCAGCACAATGCCGTTGGACCCATGGCGGGAATAATTTCCCCCTCCATGCCTGTTTTTATTTTGAAAAACAAGGTCTATGGCAACTTTTCCTATGCCACAATGAATGAAGGACTTGGCAAGGTTTTAAGATATGGGGCTTATTCGTCTGAAGTCATAAAGCGTCTCAAGTGGATGGAGAATGTTTTATATCCAACGCTGAAAAAGTCCATTGAAGAATTTGGAGAAATAGATTTGAAAAACATTGTCGCACAGGCGCTTCATATGGGAGATGAAGTGCATAACCGAAACAGGGCGGCCACATCCTTGTTTTACAGAGTGTTAGCTCCCAGAATTGCGAAAACCTCAGATCCCGAAACCGCGGCCTCCGTTCTTGAATTCATAAACGGAAACGATCATTTCTTTTTGAATTTATCCATGGCTCTTTCCAAGGCTTCGCTGGATGCGGCAAGGAATGTCAAAAATTCTTCTGTTCTTGTCGCGATGGCAAGAAACGGAACGGAGTTTGGCATTCAGCTTTCGGGAACGGCGGGCAGGTGGTTCACCGGTCCGGCTTCAATTCCGGACGCTCTTTATTTTGCGGGTTTTAGCAAAAAAGACGCCAATCCCGACATAGGTGACAGTGCCATAACCGAAACAGCCGGTCTTGGCGGCTTTGCTATAGCAGCTTCTCCCGCCATAGTGCAATTTGTCGGCGGAAAGGCGTCTGATGCCATGCGTTACACCAGACAAATGTATGAAATAACGGTCGGAGAAAACAACGTTTATCAAATACCCTATCTGGATTTCCGGGGCACGCCCACCGGCATAGACGTGGTCAGAGTGGTGGAGAAAGGAATACTGCCTTTCATAGATACCGGAGTGGCTCACAAGAAGCCCGGGATAGGACAGGTCGGTGCGGGTGTGTTAAGCGCTCCGGCCGAACCCTTTGTCGGGGCTTTTAAGTATTTTGTCAGAACTGTTCTCTCAGGATGAAGATTTGGTGCTTTTTGCCGGTGCGTGTTCAAATAGCATCGGTCGGGCAGCCAAAGAATGAGGGATGAAGGATAAGTTAGGAGTCGGAAGTCAGGAGTCAAGAGTCGGGAGTCAGCGCAAGGCTGTAGTGCGAGGCCCAGAGCCTCGCCAATATATCTCGTATCTACGTATCATACGTATTTGTCGTAGGAGTATCTGCGCTCCCTTATCACGTATTTGGTTTGCTTTGCCTTTCCTAAAATTGTATTATTAATTATGGTAGCTTTAAGTTTAGAGCTGCCTTTTTTTCTATCGGAAATGGACAAGATTAGAATTGAAAAAGAAATTGAAGCCTTGTTGGACAGCGAGAATTGCGAGCTAGTCGACTTCAGGGTTCTTTCTCAAAAAGGAAAACCCCTTTTGGTTTTCTATATAGACAGGAAAGAGGGCGGAATAACTTTGGATGAATGCGGACAATGGAGCGAAAAAATAGGGGCGTATATTGATTTGAACCAGCCCATACAGGCGGGCTATGTGCTTGAGGTTTCATCTCCCGGAGTAGACCGCATATTGAAAAAGGAGAAAGATTTCAAGCGGTTTTCTGGCAGAAGCGTGAAGATAAAACTCACAAGTCCTATTAATGGAACCCGGGTTTATTATGGAATTTTAAGCGGTTTTGTAAATGGAGAAGTAATTCTCGACAACGGCACAAGTTTTAATCTTGCCAACATTGACGAAGTAAGACTCGACCCGAAAGACTTAATCTGATTCGGGCAGAACGGCAGTCGGGAACTGAAGATGTTGTGTGACAGATGCGGAGATATGTTTGTTGAATTTATTCCCTTCTGCCGGATGTGTAAGGAGAAATAAAATGACGACGAAAAAAGGAAAATCCGAATTAATGCTTGCCCTTGAGCAACTGGAAAGAGAAAAAAATATAAAGAAAGAAGACATTTTGAGAACAGTCACTGACGCTCTTGTTTCCGCTTTGAGGAAATATTTTGGAAAAACAGCGCAGGTGCTTGCCACCATAAACCCCGATACGGGAGAGATGCAGGCGTTTTTGGTGAAAAAGGTTGTGGACGAGGTTTTTAGCGATGACCTGGAAATAACCATTGAAGAGGCAAGGAAGGTTTATCCCGAAGACGACGTCCAGGTGGGCGACGAGATAGAAGTGCCGGTTGATATCGCCGGTTTTTCACGGATAGCGGCTCAGACCGCCAAGCAGGTTTTGGTGCAGAAAATACGGGAAATAGAGAAGAACATGCTTTTTGACGAGTTCAAGCCGAGGGAAGGGGAATTGGTGACCGGTTTAATTAACCGAATAAATGGCAGGGATGTTTTTGTGGACTTGGGAAAGGCTGAAGCCATCCTGCCATATTCGGAACAGATTAAAAAGGAGAAATATCGCCTTAATTCCAGACTCAGGGCGATAATTCATAAAGTGGACAAGGAATCCAGATTTTCGCAGATAATACTTTCAAGGGCCTCGGAAAAATTTCTTGAGGCGCTGTTTGAGGTTGAAGTGCCGGAGGTGGCGGAAAAAGTCGTTGAAATTGTAAAGATAGTCCGGGAACCGGGTTTCAGGTCCAAAGTTGTCGTCAGATCCAATTCTCCACAAGTGGACCCGGTCGGCGCCTGTGTGGGCGTGAGGGGTTCGCGAATACGGATGATAATGAATGAAATAAGCGATGAAAGAATAGATCTAATTCCTTATGTGGAAGATATAGAGATGATGATAGTGAAGGCCTTTTCGCCGGCTGCGGTCTCCTTTATTCAGGTTGATGACAAGACTGGCAAGAAGGCCACCGTTTTGGTTCCGGATGACCAGCTGGCCGTGGCTATAGGTAGGGAGGGACATAATATAAGGCTTGTCTCAAGACTGACCGGCTGGGATATACAGGTGCAATCCGAGGAACAGCGCTCCAAAGAATCAAACAAAAACGCGCAGGCAGCCGTAGAAACCCTGTCGAAGGTTGAGGGAATAAGCACAAAAGTGGCGGAGACCCTGGTTAAAATGGGAATTACAGACATAACTAAGATTTCCACTCTGAAAATTGAGGATCTTGCCGCGTTGCAGGGTATAGGAGAAAAGACAGCACAAAAGATAATTAATGGGGCGAAGAAGTATCTGGAAGATAAATCAAGAGAGGTAAAAGATAATGGCGCAAAAGAAAAGGAAGAATGAAGATTTGAAAGATGGAAAGAACCCCAAAAATACTTCTATTGAGAATAATGCTTCCAAAAAGAAAACCAAACAACGGGTAGCTAAGACTTCTTCTAAGTCCAAAAAATCTGCCGAATCCCAAAAGGACGGTAAAAAAGATTTGCACAAAAAAACAGCTGCAAAAACCTCCCCGCCTGCGAAACCGGCGCGGAGAATCGGGCGGAGAATTTCGCGCATAGGCAATATGGCGAATGTCATTGTTTCAAGTAGCGAGGTTCCTGAGATGCAGACGAAGGCGCCTCTGGAAGAAAGTGAGAAACAGCAAGCAGACGGTGAAAAAACTACTGATTTGCCGCAAGAGAAAAAACCTGCTGTGAAAAAGAAGACCGAACCGGAGAGGAAAAAGGAAGAAAAACCTAAAAAATCCACTAAAAAAATTCTAAAAATAGAGGATTTGCCTGTAGATGATAAAAAAGATAG
>CALEIX010000228.1 GCA_937898825.1 uncultured Elusimicrobia bacterium
CAGAAGACGGCATACGAGATGTAGAGAGGTCTCGTGGGCTCGGAGATGTGTATAAGAGACAGGACTTTCCATTGACATCTCTTCCATATCGGATGATTCATCTTTCGCTTCTTCACCGTTTTCCTGATTCATAATCTCTCCTTCGCAAGTATATGTATGTTTTCCATCAACCTTTCTGAAAATTTTTTATATTCCTCTCTTGTATTTTGACTTCCGGCTTTAAACGCCATTAATTTTCCAAACCTAATATTTATTTTACCTAATTTTGCGAAATTTTCACTGCCGCATATTGCCGCCGGCAGAATTGGCGCAAGCGTCTTGCGCGCCAGCATCGCAACCCCCATTTTTGGAGGTAACTTTCTGCCTTTTGCCCTTGTTCCCTCCGGAAAAACAAGAAGGCAACCGTCGTTTTCAAGAATGCGCAGAGCTTTTCTGAAAGCGGAAATATCTCCGCCTTCTCTATGCCTTTCAAGGGGCACCGCCCCCATAAACCTGAGAAAAGGACCCAACAACGGGAAAACGAAAAGCTCTTTTTTTGCAAGCACATTGACATCTCTCACCAAAGATATAAAACTCATTAAAGCCGGCGGGTCAGAATTGGAAAGATGATTGCAAGCGATTATAAGACGGCCCCTGGGAGGTATATTCTCTAAACCCTTGACTTCAATCCTATTTAAAATCCTGAAAAAGATTCTGGTAAAAAACTTTATGGTTTTTCTCATTCTCTTGAATTGCTGCTCTGTCAAACTTCATTCCTTGTTTCGCTCCCCGCCTGCCAATGCACAAACCGGCGCCGGTTAACTGTTTGGCGGGCAGGCAAAATTAACCCTGCCAAACTATCAAATATTTATTGGACAGAGCAGTAGTCTTTATACAACTTCAAAATTTTCTCAAGAACCTGTTCTTTGTTTAAATCGGTAGTGTCAATTACATTATAATCCTTGCTTTTTGTAAGAGGATTATATTTTCTCTCGGCATCCTGTTTATCGCGTTTTACAATCGCGGAAAATATTTCTTCATAATCGGCCGCCTTGCCTTCCTCAAGCAGCTGGTTTACTCTTCTCTTCGCTCTTTCCTGAGGCGAAGCGTCCAAATAAATCTTTATCTCAGCGTCCGGAAAAACATTGCTCCCAATATCCCTTCCTTCCATAACTATTTCCCCGGCTTCCCCTATTTCCCTCTGTTTATCACACATAAATTTCCGCACCGAAGATAGCCTGGCAATTGAACTGGTGGCCCTTCCCACACTCTCGCTATTTAAACGCGAATCCATCGCGACTCCGTCAAGAATTATTTTTATAACCTTAAACTCTCCGCTAACAAAATCCCAGTGACTTTTTAACGCTATGGCTGTCACTTGTTCTTCATTTTCAAGGTCCGCACCAAGACTTAAAGCTTTCCATGCCAGTGCCCTGTACATTTGCCCCGTACTTAAAAATTTATAATCAACCGCACGGGCAAGCATCTCTCCAATGCTGGATTTTCCCACACCCGCAGGTCCGTCGATGGCAATAACCAAACCTTTTTTCCTCATTTACTGGGCCCCGGTAGCCGTTGCCATTCTTATTTTGTCGGGCATGTTACCAATCTCAAGACCCCTTCTGAGCGGTCTGACCCATTTGGTGAAGTTGGACGGTTTGAGGGAATATTCATGAACAAGACGCACTACTTCGCTTATGGGCTGAAAAGTCTCCCAATTCAATCTTAAAATTCTAACCCCCGCCGATTCCATTTCGTCCGCAAATTGGTAATAATTTTCTTGAAGATGCCTCAAGTATTCCACAGTTATGCTTTTTTCCATTTCTCTTCCGCGGTCCCTTATTCTTTCCATGGCTGTTTCAACCCTGCAGTCCAGAAAAATCAACAACTGCGGAAAAACCAATTCCCTAAGAACCATGTTATCAAACAGGTCCAGGTAAGTATTGTAATCCAGATCGCTAATAATTTTATCCGCCGTTTTATTCAACATTCTGGCAAAAATTGTGTCCTCCCAAATGGTCCTATCCTGCACGACTCCTCTTACCTTGCCCAGACTTATCCTGGCGACGAATTCCCTATGCTGACGAAACCTGTGATTCAAAAGCCATATCTGCATTATCGTTCCGTACTTCTTCATATTTCCGTAAAATCTTTCCAGGTAAGGGTTCCCGGCCACCTCTTCCAGCACCGGTTCAAAGTTGAGAGCTTTCGCTAATTCCATTGTCAAAGTGGATTTTCCAACCCCTATTATCCCGGCTATTCCGATATATCCTTCAGCAAACATAATATTCTCCTTCAATCCCTTAAACTTAGATTTGAATACAACCGAATCTTTTACTGCTGCTTCTGCATTTCACAAGGCTTTTTTTTATTGCTTTGTTTCCACCTCCTGTTCTATTCCTTTTATAGCAAGCAAAACATCGTCCGGATTTGAGGCTGCCTGAAGAACATCATCCAATTTAACCAGACCTTCCTTGTGAAGTTTGACAAGCGATTGATTAAAGGTCTGCATACCGTAAAATCCGCCTTTGTGTATAGCCTGCACTATGGAATCAAAATTATTTTCGGCTATCATCTTCCTTATGTGCGGTGTGGCTATCATAATTTCCACCGCCGGTATTCTTCCTCCCTTGCTGCACGGCAAAAGTCTCTGTGAAATTATCCCCTTCAGGGTTTCTGACAATTGCATTCTTATTTGAGCCTGCTGGTGCGGAGGATAGAGGTCAACTATCCTGGAAATTGTTTGAACGGCATTTACCGTATGGAGAGTGGCGAACACAAGATGACCGGTTTCGGCAGCCGTTATGGCGGCTTTTGTGGTTTCCAAATCCCTCATTTCACCCACCAAAATTATGTCAGGGTCCTGCCTCATGGCGGCCCTGAGCGCGTTAACAAATGTATTGGTATCGCTACCTATTTCCCGCTGGCTTATTATGCATTTTTTGTCGACAAACACAAACTCCATAGGATCTTCTATTGTTATCACATGTCCTTCCACGCGCTGATTTAAATATTCTATCATTGCCGCCAGCGTTGAAGTTTTGCCTGCGCCGGTGATGCCGGTTACCAGAATGAGTCCTCTTTTATTTTCAAGAATTTTTTCCAGCGAAGACGCCGGAAGATTTAATTCTTCAAAAGTGGGAATTTTAAGCGGTATATGTC
>CALEIX010000229.1 GCA_937898825.1 uncultured Elusimicrobia bacterium
AGTCATCCGCTTTCTGAAATATAATAAGATTTTTATACTCTCCCATATTTGTCCCCTTCGCACCTTCGCACTTTCGCGCCTTCGCACTTTCGCGCCTTCGCGCTTTCGCGCTTTCGCGCTTCTTTCGCGTCCTCTGCGCTCTGCAGCTACAACTGACTCCCGACTCCTGACTCTCGACTCCCGACTCCTGACTCTCGACTCCCGACTCCTGACTCTCGACTCCCGACTCTTAACTTATCCCTTATCCCTCATCCTTTATCCTTTATCCTTCATCCTTCATCCTTTATCCTTTCCAGCCGTCCAGCCGCTATTTTCGCGAAGACATTCCTGATGAGCGAACGCAACCCCTTGAAATTTTGGGTTTTGTCTGCTACACTCTAAAAAGAAGACTTTCCCTTTGAGGCGAACGCAGGTTAAAGGGAAAGGAGTTTTGATTTATGGATAAATGCATGCAAATAGACGAAAAGAGCAGAGAGAGAAAAAGGAAATTAACCATTCTTTTCCTTTGCGGATTTTTATTCATAGGGGGAGGAACATTTTTGTTTTTTATAACTTTGGGGGTCAGGGATATGAAAAGCGGCGACCCTTCCCAACGATTCAATTACAGCTATGAATTTAGAAACGCGCTGCTCCCGATTTTCAAGAGTTTGGGTTTTACTGAAGGAGAAACATCCGCCGGTAGAGAAAGAGAAGGGGAGGAAGGAAACGGACTGAAACTTGTGTCAGGTAAGGAGTTTGAGCAAATCGTAAATGAAAGCAGAATGAAAAGCGCCGGCGTTCCGAAAAAGACACGTTCAAAATCCCCCGCGGGAAAAACCCGCATACCCAAAATGCCTCTGAAAATCAGGGGTTTGAAAACGCGTTCGGCAGGCACGAGCAAAACCTCCGCGAAAATAAGCAATTTCGCTTCCTCGCTGTCCAGGGGCGGAAAAGTTGTCCCATCGGGGGAGGGGGAGGGAAAGAATCTAACTAAAACCAAAACCTCCGCCTATAAAAGCGTGCAAACTGCGGCAAGCATTCTGGCGAAGGCAAATGACACAAGGTCGGCTCTTGAGGCCAAGAGCAGATGGGATAAAAGTTTTGAGGGCAACAGGCGGATTCAGGGACGCATGAAATATGACAAAGGGGGAGTTCGCCTTGACGATATTGGTTCAAAATCTTTGGTTGAATCCTTGAAAGAGCAGCAGGCCAAGTCGTTGAGCATTCCCGATGTCGGCAAGCCCGCCGACGCGCATCCGGAGAGAAAAGAGGACGCAAAGAAAAAAATGCAGGACATGATTGCCAAGAGCATGATGAGCGCTGTGATGGATGGAATAGGCAAGGGGATTTCTCAGGGAGTGAACTCTCAGGTAAACCAGGAAGGCGTGGAGGATAAGGGCCCGCCGGATGATATAAAACAATTTGCGCAGGAATTTCAGCAGCCCGGGGAAGGAGGAGCGATTAGTGAGATAGAGTGCCCTCATGGCACATGCTATCAGATTCATTATAACGGAGTTGGAGAGCCGCCCTATGAAGGGCCAAATGAGTATGCTCCTCTTGATATTACCGTCTACAGGGACGGCGACCAGGTGAAGCTGTGGTGGCCAGAAGAATAGACTGCTCCCTCTTGACAAGTCAAGTTTTATCTGCTATAACATAAGTGAAGCTTTGTTCTGAACGAATGTGTCGGAAAAAGCGAAAGTTTTATTTTTGAGTAGGGTTCTCTGAAAAAGTCTATTTGCAAGAGAAATTAGCTGATTTTTAGCCGAAACGAGGAATAAGGAGGGAGCATACCGCCTGTGGTATGTAAGCGACGAATGACGAAGTTGCAGGCAAAAAGCGGCAATTTATCTGCAAAAAGCAATCAAAAGTGCACGATTTTAGATTAACATATCGTAAAAACCTTGCATTTTGAGTTT
>CALEIX010000230.1 GCA_937898825.1 uncultured Elusimicrobia bacterium
TTTCAAGCAGAAGACGGCATACGAGATGTAGAGAGGTCTCGTGGGCTCGGAGATGTGTATAAGAGACAGCACTTAAAGTGGGAGGGGTTGAGGTTTCTCCGAATACTGTGAGTATAGTTATGGGCTTTGTTACTTCTTATTTAGTTATTCTGGTCTTATCAACTTTGGCAATTATGTATTTAGAGGATTATTCTTTTATAGACTCATTCTTTGAAACTGCTTCAGCTCAAGGCACAGTGGGATTATCCGTTGGTATAACTAATTCAGGTATGAATATCTTTTCTAAAATTCTTTACATATTCAATATTAGACGGAGACAATATTACTAACTTTCTCATTTGAATTAATTTTTATATTTTTTTCAAAAACATCAATTGTAAGAATCACTTCAGTATCTTTTTTCCATTTAAATAAAGTATACAAAATCCAAAACTCCGCGCCAGAGGTTTTGCTATAATGACTTATTGCTATGAAAAGAAGCAAAATTCAAATTTTGCTCTTCATCTCGGGGTTTGTCATGTTCGGCATTGTGATTTACAATTTTGACATTGCCAAATCATCCGAGCTGGTCCTTGCCGTAAAATGGGGATTTTTGCTAATTTTCTTTCAGGAAATAGTGGCGCACATTTTCAATACTTTGGGTTGGAAATACGCTATCGATTCAGAGCTTAATATAAAAATAAAATTCGGTAAACTTCTCCTTATGCGAATAGCGGGGGACGCCATAAATTATGTCACTCCCTCCGCCACTTTAGCCGGAGAGTTGGCAAAAGCCCATATGATGGGAAATAAACATTCTATAAGCCACAGGCTGTCTACAGTGGCACTTGCCAAAATCACGCAAACCGCGGCAATGACAATCATTTCCATTATTGCTCTAATATGGTTGTTCTCAGGCGAGTGGAATGTGAAGATGCTCGGTCAGCAAATGAAAATAGCCGCATTTCTCATCTTTGCAATTATTTTGTTCATTCTTTTCCTCGAACTAAGGGCAGCTAAAACTAAAGAGGAAACAAATAACTTTGCCGAAAAACCAAAAACTTTCAGGGAAAAATTACGGGAATTGGACCGGGTCACTATGCTCTTCATAAAGAAAAAACCAATCCAATGCCTTTTGTCCACTTTCTTTTTTTCTTTAGCCTATCTATGGGGAGCTGTGGAAGCGTATTTAATTTTGTATTTCTTAAACATAAAAATTTCGCTTTCAATGGCTCTTTTAATTGAAATGCTTTCAGTTTTTTTAGACGGGATATTTTTCGCGGTGCCTCTTAAAGCCGGCACTCAGGAAGCAACGAAAATAGCCATTTTCAGCGCCCTTAAATACAACACCCATATCGGGCTCTCTTTTGGAATAATCAGGCATATACGCGAAATACTCTGGGCGCTCCTGGGAATGGGAATGTTTTATAAGATTAATTGGAGGAGTTAATCCAACGTGCCTCTTGTGGTTAATACATTTCCCGAAAGACTTGAATTTATGGTTATGCCCGAATCGGTAGCACAGGAACTCGGTGGAGGACCACCACCCAAATCATCGTTGATTTTCTGGCTTATATATTTATAGGCACACCCCTCAACCCTCACCTTTGCAGCCGAGCTGTTGTAAACTTTTGCTGTAATGCTGTAGCGGGCCATTACCCACTTCAAAACCATCATGCCAATCAAGGTCATCAGCATGCACAAAACCAGACCCTGCAAAAGCATAACTCCCTTTCGCTTTTTAAACGCCTTTTCCATAATTATAGTGTAGCAGGAAAATGCCATGTTTTCAAGGAGGAGTGGTTTGCGTATGTATTATAGTGTCCAGAGTAACATCTACCTCTCTTCCGGACATAAATACCTTGCGCGCTCTTAAAGTCACCCTCACCTGATCCACTTCCCTGACTCCCCATGCAGAAGTGCGGTTGAAATAACGGCTGGGATACGGCGGGGATTTCGGAGGTCTGATAAACCGCGCCAGAAGAGTTACCGTGTCTCCACCTGAACTCCTTCCGCAATTGGGAACGGGATAACTGCCAGTCCAGCGATCCGGGTCAGTCGCCGAGCAAGGACAGCCGCCGGTATTTCTTGAAACAGTTCCCATATGGTAATAAAGACAGGTTTCGCCCGTGTAAGGCGATGGGCAGGCAGAAGTGCAAATATAATGCCACACATTTGCTACGGCAGAATTTATGGGACTGCAACCGCTTTGCGCGTCCACATTTGAAGTGAAAGCCAATACGTTTGAAGATCCGCCAAAATTTGGAGTGTCAACCCTCGTTGCCATCATAAGGCGCGACTGGATTGCTTTCATAGCCATGGCTAAATCGCTTTTCAAAATATTTTCCCTGTACTTCTGAAACATATGCCGGTGAATTGTGGAATAGATAGTCACAAGAGAGCTCATCATCATAGCGAAAATAACCGTAGCCATTACAAGCTCCATTAAAGTAAAACCCGGTTTTCGCCTGTAAATCTGGAACCTCATATACCGACCGCATCCGGATACGTTAAAGTAAACCTCACTCTTTTGCAGGCTAACCTGTCGGAAGTTCCCATACCGCAATTAAAATTGGTCACCCTGTAAATAAACGTTCCGCCTTTAAGAGGAGTGTTTAAAAGCAATGAACTTATATCATGGTTGCCGGCAGCAAGCGCCCACCTTCCGGAAGAATCTGCTGCCCACCTTCCAGACGGGCCCCCCGGCAGCGTGTAAACATTATTGGAGTTTTCAACCGCCACGTAAGTTTGAAGCGCATTTTGAGCTTTTTTAAGAAGCATCGCGGCAACCTCTCTTTTATCCGCTTTCTGCCCGGAAACAAAGCTTGAAAGGACAACCGAATAAACGGCAGTCGTAGTTATGGCTATTATTATAGTAGCCATAATCACCTCGACAAGAGCAAAACCTTTCTTAACTTTCACATTTCCCTCCTTAAACATATTTCTCAAAAAGTGGGACATGCCGGAACGCTTGTTCCGGTAGCATGGCATTTGCCGTCATCTCCAAACCAATACCTCCATGTGCGATAAGGATTTGAGGCGCTTGTTTTTCTCATAACGCAGGCTGCAGCCCCTGACCTGCAGCATCCGCCGCCAGCACCTGACCCAGGATTACAAAGGTAGTAAAGGTAGGGCGCATTGCCTCCTTGATTCCAGTCCTGCTTGGCGGCATAATTGCATCTTATTAAATTGCACGCGGAATTTGACGTAGTTCTGCATGTACCGCTATTGCAAGTGTTTGTTATTCTGCCTCTCAACCAGTCATTTGTACGCGTACCATCAAGATTATGGTCCATATACCACATTCGGTTTGAATTCGCAAGCATGTGCCCTATCGCTAAGGCGTCATTTGCTTTAGAGGTTTCAATTGTTTTAAAATAATACGGCAACCCAATTGAAGCAAGTATTCCAAGAATAATGACTACAACGCTTAATTCTATCAAAGTAAAACCTTTCTTTTTTCTCATTGGCACCTCCTATCCCCTGTCCCCATATTCTGCTGCCTATTTTATCACATTCCTCCGCCAATCTGCGAAAGTTTGAAAATTGGCAGAAATATGGACATTACTATAACCGCTATCACGCCTCCTATGCCAACTACGAGTATCGGGTCTATCATGGCGGAAAAACGCCTGAGCCATTGGTCTATCTGCTCTTCGTAAAACTTGGACAGAGTGTTTATTATATCCGGCAACTTACCCGACTCTTCTCCCATCCACATCATTTCAGTAACTAACGGAGGAAAAATCCCGGTTTTTTTAAAAGATTCTGAAATAGAGCGACCGCTGGCTATTTCGTTTTTAGCGTTTCTTAGCGCGTACTGGAAAACCAGGTTTTTCTTGAACGCCCCTTCCAGAACCGACACGGCGTTCAATATGCTCACACCGCTTCTTATCAAAGTTGCCATAGTGGTAAGAAGCCTTTCGATTTGCATGTTCTTGAGCAAATTACCCAGAAGAGGAAATTTCATCATAAATACGTTATAATTGTACCTGCCTTTTTCGGTGGAGATATACGCTCTGAAAGCAAAAATTAGCCCTATCAAGATGACAAGCATCAGAACAAAATAATTAGAAACAGCTACCGATACAGCGACGATAAACTTGGTGAGTGCGGGCAATTCAAGTTTGAAGTCCTTGAATATTTGAGCGAAAACCGGAACAATGTAAACGACAAAATACAAAAGCACTCCCACCGACATAATTGCTAAAACCGCTGGATAGGAGACAGCTGTTATAATTTTCGAACGTATATTTTCCTGACTTTCGCTGTAAGCGGTAATCTGTCTTAAAACTGTCGGAAGCTGACCTGAAACCTCTCCCGCCTGAACCAAAGACGACCAGATATCCCCGAACACTTTGGGATGTTTTGCCAGAGCCTTGTGAAATGTCCCGCCCGCGGAGACTTCCTTTGTAATCTCGGCAAGAACCGCCCCCAGAGCCCTGTTATCCGCGTGTTCAGAAAGAAGCGAAAGAGCCCTTACAAGCGGTATTCCTCCGGCAAGGAGAGTTGACATTTGCTCGCCAAAAAAAACTAAATCCCTGCCGGAAATTTTCCCTTTATTCAAAGATTTGAGACTGAAAAAACCCTTTGATTTGTCCTGGTCAGCCTGGATGGATAATATAAACAGGCCCTTTTGCTGAAGCGCGGCAACTGCTTTATCTTCATCGTCCGCGTCTATGTTTCCGGTACTAACCGTTCCTTGAGGATCCTGCACTGTATATATAAATCTGCTCATACCACCCTCGTATATTTCCCATTCTTATTATAAGTATACCAGAAATATTTATAGCACGCAAGCATCCTGAGCCAGACCCAGGCCAATTTGTGCGATAGTAAAACAGGATGTTTTCCCGCTAAAAAAGAAATCTTTTTAACAACAATAAAATCAACGCTTTGTGGTAGTAATGCTGAGCATTTCCTCCACTGAGGTTATCCCCGCTATGACCTTTCTCCAACCACTCGCTCTTAAATTCCAGGCTCCGCCTTTTTCAGCCGCTTTCTCCAACTCCGCCACGTCTCCGTTTCTATATATAACCCGCTTCATTTCTTCAGTAATAAAAAAGACCTCGTAAATCGCCTTTCTGCCCTTGTATCCCATGCCACCGCATTTCGGGCACCCCTTCGGTTTGTAAAAAGTCAGTTTGGAAGGATTGGGCAGAGGATTCAATTTCGATTCTTGCATAAACATATCTATCTCTTCCTGCGGCGGTTTATATGGAACTTTGCAATGCGGACACAAAACCCGCACAAGACGCTGGGCAGCCACAAGCAAAAGCGTGCTTGCCAGAAGATACGGCTCTATTTCCATGTCTATTAAACGCGGAACAGCTTCCATCGCGCTGTTTGTATGAAGAGTCGAAAGCACAAGGTGACCGGTCATGGCAGCTTTCAGGCACGATTCCGCAGTTTCATTGTCTCTGACCTCTCCAACAAGAATCACATCAGGGTCCTGCCTCAAAAAAGAGCGCAATCCCGCGGCAAAGGTAAGACCTATTTCCGGCTTTATCTGAACCTGGCTTATTCCCTCCAGTTTTACTTCAACCGGATCTTCCAGAGTCATAAAATTCATTTCCGGAGTCTTAATGGTATTTAAAACAGCATTGAGCGTGGTGGTTTTGCCGCTGCCCGTCGGCCCGGTGAGAAATATAAGTCCATGCGGAGCATTGCTGGCTTTTATAAAATCCTCTTTTTGCCTCGGTTCAAATCCCAATTTATCCACATTGAGTTCCACCGCGCCTTTGTCAAGGAGACGCAAAACAAGTTTTTCGCCGAATACAGTCGGACATACGGACACACGGGTTTCTATATTGCGATTCTGATACCTGATTGTAAAACTTCCGTCCTGCGGAAGTCTTCTTTCCGCTACATTAAGCTTTGAAAGTATTTTTACTCTGGAAATCAAACTATCTACAAGTTCCGGTCGCGGAGTGGTTTTTTCATACAGCACTCCGTCAATTCTGAACCTTAGCGAAACTTTTTCGTCAAACTTTTCGAGATGTATATCGCTGCATCTCTCAGATATCGCCTGCTTCAATATTGCGTTGACAAGTTTTATGGACTGAGCGCCTTTTGAATCGCCTATTATAACTTTGTCCAGATCTATTTTGCCTTCGGCGGTGGCTATATCTAAATCTTCTTCCTTACCCCCTCCCTCTTTTGCGGAGTCTATAACCTGATCTATTAAATCTTCCTGTCCTTGATAAAAGGTATCTATAACCTTCAGTATTTCCGCCCTGGTGGAGATAAAAGGTTGTATATCCATCCCCCCCATTAGCTTGATATTGTCGGTAAGTATAATATTTGTCGGATCAGCCATGGCTATAGCCAACATGTTGTTTTCGATAAAAAGAGGCACAACGTAATTGTCCCTGGCAAATTTTTCCGGTATCAGTTTTTCAAGCCCCTGTCCTCTTTCCGGATTGAGTATTTTATTCGCCCGGGAAGCGTAAGGAATGGCAAGCTGCTTTGACAAAGCCATGGCAACCTGCTCTTCAGTGGCGTAATGCAATTTTATCAATGCCTCTCCTATAAGGCAATGATCCTGCTGCTGGAATCTAAGCGCTTTATTAAGCTGCTCCTCATTGATTACTTTGCTCTGAATAAGTATCTCGCCAAGTTTTTTTCTGAGCATAAATGCTTCGTTCTCAAAAAATTTCCAAACAGCCTACTGCACTACCCCCTTCCACCACTCATTGTTTTATACCTTACATTAATCTACCAAAATTGTGGGCGTAATGAAAATGACCAAATCCGTGTTTGTTCTTCTTGAACTCACGCTTGTAAACAGCCAACCGATTATAGGTATATATCCAAGAAGCGGAACCTTTTTTACCGTTTTATCTTCTTTGGAAGAGAGTATCCCTCCGATAACCACCGTCTGACCATTCTTAACTCTGACCATCGTGGACGCTCCGCGACTTATGGGGTCCATAATGGTCTCTCCCTGCACTGTTATTGCCGAAGCGACAAGACTTGAATAAGAAGGCTGTGCTATGAGGGTTATATAGCCCTCTCTGTTCACCTGGGGAGTGACCTGCAAGGTTAAACCAATTCTTCTTCTTTCAATACTGGTTGAGGACTCTCCACCTCCCGTAGACGTGAGTTGAGACGATGTTCCTACAGCAGCATCCTGAGAAAGAGTGATTATCGTGGTCTTATTGTTCATAGCCACCACTTTCGGTTTTCCCAGGTACCTTGCCTCTCCCCGCGATATTAAAGCCCTGAATATAGCTTGAAGCTGAGCCAAACTGAATACTCCATAGAAGACCCCCTGGGGACTTCTTACCTTGGTGGAGAAAATTGGATCTATTCCGCTGGGAGCCTCTTCTTCAGTGGGTTCAGAGGCTATCTCCAGTACTTGAGGATAAAAATATTTCCAGCTGTCGCCACTAAAAAATCCCGGCCTGAGACCATAATCCGTCAAGCGCGCGGGCCCAGCAAAAAAAGCCATTTCCCCGCGCGAGCCGCCCCATTCTATACCGAGTTCGTTCATCCTATCCGTGTTAATCTCCACAATCTGTGCCTCTATTAAAATTTGAGGCGCCTTTTTATCCAATTCGGCTATAATCTGTTCAATCTGCGGAAAAACCTCCGGTACATCAGTAATAATAAGAGCGTTGGTTCTGGGGTCTATGGCAAGCTGCCCGTACCTTTGAGTAAGAACGCTGCGCACAATGTTCAAAAAAGGAATGGCGCTTTCCTGCCGAGATTTTTGTTTCCCCCCGCCCTGTCCTCCCATCATCTCCTGCATATTTTGGGAAGATGAAACGTCCGGAGCGATAATATCGGACATTTCCTCGTCGGCGCTTTTCAAAGGAATCAAAGGTATATAACTTAAAGTATAAATCTTCGTTATAAGATTCGGTCTTTTCGCCGACCTTCTGGTCACAAGGTACGTATTGCTCTTGCCTATCCTCTGGTAGGTAAGCCCTTTTACCCTGAGAAGAAGTTCCAATGCTTCCCTGACAGTGGTTTTTCTCAAGAATACAGTGATTTTTTTACCTTCAAGCCCTTCGCTCAATATGAAATTCACTTTGGATTGCGCCGACATCACATCAAGGAAGGTAGAGAGCGGCGCCCTTTTCAGCCTTATCGGACCTATTTTTTTATCAAGCGGAGAAACAGCTTCAACCTCCTCGTACATAGGAGCTTCTTTCATCGGCGCACCGCCTATCTGCACCGATTCTATTGGAACGCCGGGCGTTTTCGCTTTTATGGCACTTTTCGGGGTTTCGAGTATCGGGCCGCCTTCATCTATCGGAGCCTCAAGTTTTTTTAGAAAGTCCTTGTTCGCTTTTCTAGTCTTTTTCGCCGCAAAACTCAAAACCGGAAAGAGCGCCTCCTGCGAAAGCAATGACAGGCATAAAATTATTCTAAGCGTTTTCATAAATCCTCCCAACATTAATTGATATTTTGTTTCACTTTAGATA
>CALEIX010000231.1 GCA_937898825.1 uncultured Elusimicrobia bacterium
TGTAAGTCCTGATTTTTGCACTCTGTGCGGTCTAGTGCGGCCAGGGAGAATCGAACTCCCGTCTGCTGCATGGCAAGCAGCTGTCCTGCCACTAAACGATGGCCGCAATGTTTTTATTATATAAATAATTTTTTCGAAAACAACATCTTTGATATACTTAAATACATGCCGGAAGAAATAACCTGGAGAGCGGCGGAGCGCCAGCATAAGCCAAAAGGCGCTTTGTGGTATGCCGGCGTCGCAGCCGCAGTACTCATTCTCGCAACCCTCGCCGCCATAAGGCAAAATTTCTTTTTCGGCGTGTTCATCATTCTTGCCGGCGCGTTACTTGTCTTTCGCGGCAAGGAACGCCCGCAAATCCTTGATTTTTCGGTGAGCGAGAAGGGGGTAGGTATTGGCAAACAGCAATTCTATCCGTATGATGAGTTAGAGTGGTTTGCAATATTGGAACGCGAGGATATGCTGGATCAGTTGGTGATAAAAAGGAAGGTGAGTATAAACCCGCACCTTAAAATCCCCATTGACAGGAAGCACATCGGCAAAGTTCGCAAAATGCTTGAAGAAGAACTGGAGGAGAAAACATACGAGCCGTCACTTCTTGATACTATCATAGAAAGGTTAGGACTATAGCCCTCATAGTTTAACGGATAGAACGCGGGACTGCGGTTCCCGTAATCGAGGTTCGATTCCTCGTGAGGGCACACGGGCGGTTAGCTCAGTTGGTTAGAGCGCTACCTCGACACGGTAGAGGTCACTGGTTCAAGTCCAGTATCGCCCACAAGCGGGCCCATAGCTCAGTTGGTTAGAGCGTCGGTATGGCATACCGGAGGCCGCGGGTTCGAGCCCCGCTGGGTCCACAACGGAGGGTTGGCAGAACGGCAATGCACCGGTCTTGAAAACCGGCGGGCGAAAGCCCTTAGAGGTTCAAATCCTCTACCCTCCGCTACAGCGCGCCGAGGATATGCGGTATGAAAACGATACCGCCGATTATGAGGGCTGTTATTGCCGCTATGAGAACTGCCGCGGCGGCGGCATCTTTTATGCGCTTGGCATTGCCGTCGTGATACTTCACAACGGCGTCAACATGCCTCTCAATGGCGAAATTCAAAAGCTCGCTGGATATGACAAGCGCCATAGCGATTGACAGAAGCGCCCACTCAAGAACCGAAAGAGAAGCCAGTATCCCCGCCACTACGACAGCGCTGGCGGCGGCGGTATGGAAAGTAAGATTGCGTTCCTTGCCAAGAGCGCCAAATCCGGCAAAAGCATCACGAAAGCTCCTCTTTACCCCCCTTAGTTCTCTTACAACTATGTCAATTCCCCTCTTCTCATAATATCCGCCGAGCGCCGCGTAAGACGACATAAGCACGCCCGTCAGGAAAAGCCCAGCCGTCATACCAAGGCGAAACGCACCAAAAATGGCGAGTGCCGTTCCGACAACAAGCATAAAAAGAATTGCGGAAACCGCGATTCTGCCCGCATGTTCCTTCAAAATCACAAAAAACTCTTCCCTTAGCCACATCAGAACAATAAACGGTATTGCAGGGAGAAGCGTCTCAAAGAGATACCATATCCCACCCAAAAACGCGGCAAGAAACAAAAGCCAAAACACTGTATGGATATACGGTATATTTTTCTGCCCCTTAGACATCTTGTGGGGACGGAGGGACTCGAACCCTCAAGCCGTTAGGCATATGGTCCTAAACCATACGCGTATGCCGATTCCGCCACATCCCCGGGACGCATCCAGTATATCAACTTAAACAGCATATGGAATTTGGCAGTGCGCATAACAGAAAAACATACTGGAAGCTGCATTACCAGGCATCCTTATCAAGTATTAAGTATTAAGTATTAAGCAGCAAGTATCAAGGGAAAAGCATCAGCCGGAGAACAAAACACAAAATACACAAATAGCAAATAAATGACAAATGCCAAAATCTAAACCTGCCTTGCCGGCAGACAGGTCCAAACACACCAATACACTAGTGTATTGGTGTGTTTGGGTGATAGGCCGCTATCACAATAAGTAGAATTGACATATTTTTGCATATATTGTATGCTCAAGGCAGAAAATTACAAACTAAATAAGAAATTGTGGGAGCTTGGCTCCCATAGAGGAGGAAAGATATGGAAGTTTATTACTTTCTTGCCGCGGTTGTATTTTTGGCAGGAGCACTGTTCCTGCAAGGATTGCGGAGGATAGAGTCGGACCCTCCGCACAAAGGGATATTAACTTTTTTACAGAGGAGAGTGAGGACAAACCCCTCCGACCCGCACAGCGAAACGCGGTATGTGAACGAGGGGTGGCACTGGTTTTTTCTTTACCCATACATCAGCGGATTCATACCAGTGAATGTAGAGAGAAAAACAATGGAAGTAAGATTGACAACGCGGACTCCCGACAGAGCGGAGATAGAAATTACCGTGTCTCTCACATTCCAGCCCATCCCCGAGCGCCTGATTGAATATCAAAACAGCGGAGGCGAAAAAGGCGTGAAAGACAATATCAAAGGCGAGTTGGAGGAACGGCTCCGCGAGTGGGCTGAAGGATTGTACGAAGGACCCATGAGCTGGCGTGAGGTGTACCACTCAAAGCTTGAGGCGGCGAGTATACTTATCAAACGTATTGCGGGGAATGGGCTTCCCGGCATCCCGGACGCTGTTCAGGAGATTCCCACATACATACTGATGCTCTACTTTTCAAAGCCGCGCCCGGAATACCACGAATGGAAAATGGCGGAAAATGTCCGCCCGTGGGCGAAAAACGACTGGAAAAGTGTACAGGATATTCTGAGCCAACTTACAGCAGTTGAGCTCCAACGGGTTGAAGATGCCGTCAAAGAACGTAAGGTTCAGATAACCGCGATTCGCGACGGAACCGGTTCTATTCCCATCATTGACCTCGGAAT
>CALEIX010000232.1 GCA_937898825.1 uncultured Elusimicrobia bacterium
TTCTATCTCAGGGGGAAATTCTTGACCAACTGCCGTCGTTTATGAAATCCGAGGATGAGATTCAATTTGAGGGGACGATGGAGGAAATTGAGCGGCAGGCAATTGAGAGGGCACTCAGAAAAACCGGCGGAAACAAAACCCGCGCCGCAAAACTTCTGGGAATTGGTCTGAGGACACTTTACAGAAAAATAGAGAAATACAAGATTGAAATTTAAAAAAATTGTTGTGGAGCGTTTGACAAAATATTAACCTTGTGGTCGTTTGGACGAGGAGGTATTTTTAACTTTGAGAGGACAAAGAAAGGAAGGTGTGTATGGAATACCTGATTCCCAAGGACATAAAGCCCCTCATTGAGCAGGCGGGGAATGTGGGAATTTCAATCTATATGCCCACATATCACTCCGGGAAGAAAGTGATGCAAAATCCCATCCGGTTCAAGAATCTGTATCATCTTGCGGAGAAAAAGTTGCGTTCCTGCGGTTTTGACAAAGAAATAGTTGAAGACCTCATCAAACCCGCCAGAAGGCTTTATGAGACCTCGGTCTTCTGGCAGTATCAGAAAAATGGCTTGGCGGTTTTCATATCGCAGAATGTGTTTTTGTATTTCAGGCTTCCCGTTGAGGTTGAGGAGATTGCCGAGGTCTCGCGGTATTTTCATCTGGTGCCCATATTTGAACTCCTCAACACAGACCGCGGATTTTATCTTCTGGCGCTGAGCAAGAAAAATCTCAAACTTTACGAGGCGAGCCACTACAGTCTGGTGGAAATCCCCGTTGAGGGACTCCCCACAAACATTGATGAGGTGGTGCCCATTGATGAGACCTCTAAGAGTCCGCAGTTCAGGACAATCGGTCCGCCAAGAAGTGGCAAGCGCGCCGCTGTCTATCACGGGCACGCCGGCGGATACGAGGCGGAAAAGGAAAGACTGGCAAAATATTTCCACATTATAGAGGGCGCGCTTCACAAGTTCTTCGCCGACAAAAACCTTCCCCTCATCCTTGCCTGCGACGACAGTGAGTTCCCAATCTATCGCGATATAAATCGTTATCCGCATCTTATCACTGACCGGTGGGTCTCCGGCAACCCCGACGGATACTCCCCCGAGGAACTCCGCGACCGCGCCTGGAAACTCCTTGAGCCCATCTTCAACGCCGAGATGGAAAAGGCAAAAGAAATTTACGGACAACTCAGCCATACCGAAAGGACCTCAAACAAAATTGAGGACATTTTGCCCAACGCTTTCTATGGAAGAATCTCCGAAATTTTCATCCGCAAGGGGGCGCATATCTGGGG
>CALEIX010000233.1 GCA_937898825.1 uncultured Elusimicrobia bacterium
CATTTATGCCGACGAATTCGTCAATAAGGGAAAAAAGTTTTTTTTCCTTCCTGAAAACCTCTTTCTTGAGTTTTTCTATTTTTTCCAGCAGATGACTTTCTTTCGGCACCAATTCTCTCGGTTTAGGCATTATTTCAGCTTCTCTTCGGACGAAAAATTCCTGCTCAACCTGAAGTTTTTTATTACCGCTCTGGCTTTGTTGTCGCCCCTTCCCGTCACTATCTCTGAAAGAATTTTCCCAAGACCTGGTCCCAGCATAAAGCCCTGTCCGCACATGCCCGCTGCTATGACGTAGCCCTCCGGGTATTTGGGCATGTCCACTATCGGAAAGCCGTCCGGAGTCATCGGATAGAGCCCCCTCCATATTCTTCTGACTCTTAAAGATGCAAGGGACGGCATAAGATTTATCATCCTTCTTGAAACCTCCGGAAGGAACGCGGAAGTGGAGTTTCTGTCCGTTCCCCACATGGGGGGGCGCGGGGTCAGGCAGAAGACTATCTGGTTTTCGCTGTTCGGATAAAAATAATAATTCTTGGATTTTGCCTGAGGTCTGATATCAACTATCATGGGTGCAATCCCTGTTTCCGCCGGTTCGCATATACCCGCTTCATGGCAGTCGGGCCTAACCGGGATGTCCACCCCCGCCAGGAGCGATACCTCCTTGGCGAAGGCTCCAGCAGCATTAACCACTACAGGCGAGGAGTAGCGGGATTTATTCGTGCTCACTCCGCAAACAGACCCGCCTTTCCTGTCAACCGACACCACCCTTTCTCCAAAAGCAAATCGCGCGCCCAGTCTCTTTGCCCTCCTGTAAAAGGCGTTTATGGCAAGCAGGGGCGAGGCGCTTCCGTCTTTCGGAGAGTATGTGCCGCCTCTTAGATTTTCCGGGTTTATGCCCGGCGCAAGTTCTTTCACCTCCTCGGGATTTATCCACTTTATCTCAAGTCCGTAAGAATGCTGAACGCGCAGCATTTCTTTGAGCATCTTTTCATCCCTTTCTTCATAAACCGGGAACAGATATCCGCCCTTCTTCCAGCCGATATCATCCCCGAAGGCGCTCTTCCATGAAGAGAAAATCTTAATACTTTCAAGACCGACCCGTATTTTGGAACCGTCGGAATGAGTGGCCCTCACGCCTCCTATTGCGGCTTTGTTCTGCCCCTGCCCGAAAGAAGGCAATTCATCTATCACAAGAACCCTGACTTTCTTCTCAGCCAGAAACATGGACAAAGGCACCCCGACGCTTCCGGCTCCAATAATAATGACATCAAAATTTTCCATCAAAAATCGCCCCAGTCGTCTCTTTTCTCCTCGTCCTTGCGCCCAAAGTTTGAAAACTGCCCGAGCGCAACTTTCATGAACGGCGGTCTGTCCGTAAA
>CALEIX010000234.1 GCA_937898825.1 uncultured Elusimicrobia bacterium
TTTTCAAGCAGAAGACGGCATACGAGATGTAGAGAGGTCTCGTGGGCTCGGAGATGTGTATAAGAGACAGCGTATAAGTGGTGGACCAATCAGCAAGCTCAGGAAGAAAGCGGTAAGTATTGCTCCGCCGCTCCTGAATGTTATGTATTGAAAAAGATTAAGCGGGCTGTAATATTCGCTTAGATTATGAAGATAATAGAGCATAAGTTCTCCTGCCTGAAAGGCGTTTGCCAAATATTGCTTTTCTGTTTGCTGTCATTTGACCAGCCCTTCCAGTATTTTTTCAAAGTTCATGCTCCTTGACGCCTTAATGAGCATTGTGCCCTTTGAAGTCTTGATTATGCGTTTCACTTCGTCCATCCAATCGCCTTTTTCTGAATAATTTATGTTTTTTACGCTTCTCCGGGTCAGAAGCGTTTCATAAGCGGGTTTAATTTCGCTTCCAGCCAGATAAACGTACTCGGGATTTATAACGCAGATTTTTTCTCCCAGATTTTTATGGTGCAGGTAAGAATATGCTCCCAATTCTTTCATATCGCCCAGCACCAGGTAAAAAGGGCGCGGCAAGCCAGAATTTTCGAGATATTGAAACGCCGCCTGCATGGATGCCGGGTTGGCGTTGTAGGCGTCAAAGATAACGGTCATTTCACCCACCTGGATTTTTTCCATTCTTCCAGCCAGCCCCTTAGCCTGCTCGAGTCCTCTTTTTATTTCCGCGCTTGAAAAAGAAGCGGCGAAGGTTATCGCGGCAGCCGCCGCCGCATTTTCAAAATTGTGCTTTCCCACAAAGTTTAAACTGACGCGTATTCTTTCTTTTTTTCGAAAACGGATTTCCAGGGGATTTTCTCCCGCAATCTCGACATCGGCATCTTTTCTTCCAAACCTGATTTTCTTTCCTTTCCATCTGGAGAGGGATTTTAAATAATCGTCGTCAGAGTTGTAGGCGAAAACCCCGTTTTCTTGCAGACAGTCTATTATTTCTATTTTTGTTTGAAAGGTTACTTCAAGACTTTTAAAAAATTCAAGATGAGCTGCCGAAATATTCGTTATCACGGCATGTGTCGGCTTTGCTATTTCTCCTAGTTCCTTTATATCGCCTTTTTTTGACGCTCCCATTTCGAAAACGGCATATTTGTGCGAGGAATTTAATTCAAGAATGGAAAGCGGAAGTCCATAATGATTATTGAAATTTTCTTTGCTCGCATAAGCGTCGCCTTTTTGAGAAAGAATGGAAAAAATCATTTCCTTTGTGGTGGTCTTTCCGTTCGATCCGGTGACCGCGATTAAGGGAATATTGAATTTCGACCTGTGCCAGGCGGCAAGTTTGTGAAGAGATTTCACAGTGTCGTTTACCGCCAGAACGTTTTGAGGCATAACCGGCAGTTTTTTCATGGAGTTTTTTTCTATTATCCAGCCTTTGGAAATTTCGGATATTTCAGGGGTCAGAAAATCGTGGGCGTCGAAGTGCTTTCCTTCAAAAGCCCAGAAAAAAGAACCTTTTTTCATTTTCCTTGTATCGGTTTCAAAGGAGTCAAAACGGGTGGCGCCGTCGCCCTTTATTATTTCGCCTCCCGTAATTTCGGACAAAGTTTTCAGGTTAATCCGTAATTTCACTTAGATCTTCCTTTTTTGTTCGCTGCCCTGCCTGGAGCGGTGTTTAATTGGCGCAGCGCTTTTTTTGCGACTTCTCTGTCATCAAAATGAATCCTGCCGCTTTTGAGTATCTGGTAGTTCTCGTGTCCTTTGCCGGCTATAAGCACGATATCTCCTTGTTTGGCGCTTTTTATGGCCCTGTAAATGGCCCTTTCTCTCGGGGTAATAATACGGTAATTTGTGAATTTCCCCTTTATTCCTTTTAAAATGTCGGAAAAAATCCTTTTCGGGTCTTCAGTCCTCGGGTTGTCGTCGGTAATTATGACCGTGTCGCTCATAGAGCAGGCGACATGTCCCATCGGGCCCCGTTTGGTCCGGTCCCTGTCTCCTCCGCAACCGAACACGGTTATTATCTTTTTGCGCGTTATCCTGCGCAGATTTTCAAGGACATTTTTCAGGGCGTCGTCCGTATGCGCGTAATCCACAAAGATGCTAAAGCCCTGCGCCGCAATTTTTTCAAGCCTTCCCGGGATATTCTTTATCCCGGCAATTCCTCTTGCTATCACCCGGGATTTGACACCCATGGCATAAAGTATGGCAAAAGCTGCCAGTATGTTATATACGTTGTGTAACCCCAGGAGATAGGACTCTATCTTTATCTTTCCCGTGGGATATCTTATCGTGAAAAGCGTTTTTTCAGGTGAAATTTGTATGTCGCTTGCGGCAAAGTCCGCTTCCAGGTTGAGACCGTAAGAAAAAATTGTAATTTTCTTTCCGCATTTTGCCTTAATTTCGACGCTGGCTGCGTCGTCTGAGTTTATCGCGGCGATTTTCGGTTCTTTGATTGATGCTCCGAGAAGATGGAAAAGTTTGATTTTCGCGCGCAGATATTCTGCTTTGCTTTTATGAAAGTCCAGGTGATCCCTTTTAAGATTTGTGAATGCGGCAGCGTCGAACTGGACGTTGTCCACCCTGTGGAGAGCGAGGGAATGCGAGGAAACTTCCATAATAAGGATTTTTACTTTCTCCCGCGACATTCTTCTTATTAATTTCTGGAGACTGTGCGCCAGGGGTGTTGTATTTGCTGCGGCAGAAATTTTCCTGCCGTTTATCCGGTAATTTACCGTTCCTATAACTCCCGTTTTTATCCCTGCTCTTTTCAAAACCCGCTCCAAAATATAGCTGAGCGTTGTTTTGCCGTTTGTGCCGGTTATACCGATAACTTTGAGTTTTTCGCTGGGGTTTCGGTAAAATTCGTTTGCGACTTGCGAAAGTTTTTCAAGAACATCGTCAGTTTGCACCCAAAACAAATTTTTTCGCTCTGGCAAAGTCGGTGCTTTTTCGCTGACTACCATGACCGCGCCTCTTGCAATCGCCTGTTCAATAAATTTGTTACCATCAGTGTTGGAACCTCTTATCGCAAAAAACGCCCCGCCGCTTTTTACACTTCTTGAATCAGTTGAAATGTCTTTTATAAAAACATTGGCGTTGCCAAAGGTTTTTATATTTTCAAGATTCCTGACGAGATATTTAGCGCGCATAGAATAATTATATTTAACTTTTTCTGCTTTTTGTAATTCCTTTTAACACAATGATTTTTTTGGCGATTTCCCGGAATGCCGGAGCTGCCGTTTCAGAGGCGTAATAATATTTCCTTGGATGGTCCAGGATAACCAGGATGGTATAGCGGGGATTTTCCGCCGGAAAAAAGCCGACGAAAGAAGTGACATTAATGTTGGTTAAATAATTGCCTTTTTCGTCTATTTTTTTAGAGGTTCCCGTTTTGCCTGCTATTGAATAGCCCTCTATTTGTGCTTTGATTCCTGTCCCCTTTTCCACCACTTTTACAAGAATATCCTTGACTTTTTCAGCTGTTTCCTTTTGCAGCAGTTTTCGTATCAAAATTTTCCTTGCTTCATACACCGATTTCTTTTCGCTATCCGTTATTTTATATATTATCTTGGGTTCGTATAGATTTCCGCCATTTGCTATCGCCGAGTAGGCGTTTATCATCTGGATGGGCGTGACCGCTATTGCATGACCGTAGGACATAACGGCCAAGTCTATTCGGCGGTATTTTTTCATCGGTTTAAGGATTCCCCCGGACTCTCCGTAAAAACCGATTCCTGTTTCCGCTCCGAAGCCGAAAAGCTTAATTTGCCTGTATAGTTTTTCCATCCCGAGTTTTATGCCGATTTTGGCACAACCAATATTTGAGGATTTTTCTATTATTTCTGAAACGGTAAGCGTCTTTTCCGGTTCGTGGTCATGAATCGCAATTTTTGGCGTGAATTGCCACCTGCCGTTCTCGCAATAAAATTTATCCTGCGGAGTTACTGTTTTTGTTTCAAGGGCCGCGGAAAGGGTTA
Organism: uncultured Elusimicrobia bacterium; assembly: GCA_937898825.1. Lineage (GTDB taxonomy): Bacteria > Elusimicrobiota > Elusimicrobia > Elusimicrobiales > UBA9959 > CALEIX01. The sequence goes on from CALEIX010000234.1 coordinate 3,963, forward strand.
TTGTCTTGAAGGTGGAGCCCGGTTCATATATCCACTGGAATACAGGAATTTGATTTATATCCATGGGGTAGGAACTTGCGGCGTAGATAAATCCGTTTTGCGGATTCTGCACCAAAACCATTCCCATGTCCGCCTTCATTTTTTTAACGAATTTTTTTAGTATAGAATCGCAAAAATATTGAATGTTTTTGTCCAGTGTGAGAAATATGTTCAAGGGTTTCGATTTTTCCCTTGAGCTTTGAGCATAAATAATCCTTCCATGAGCATCCCGCAGAATTCCCCGTTTGCGCTTGCCTCCGCGCAGCAGCTGGTTAAAAATAAGTTCTATGCCGCTTATGCCTTCGTTTTTGCTGTTTACCACCCCGAGGATATTTCTTATCATTTCATTATTCGGATAGTGCCTCCTGTATTTTTCGTCGCACTGGAGTCCCCTTATTTTCAGTTTTTTTACTTTTTCAAAGAAAGCGGCGTCAGCGTTTCTTTTGATGGGCACATACGCATAAAAATTTTTGTATTTGTCGGCGAGGACATTTTGAGGGATATTCAAAACCCGGGAGACCTCCGGTAATTTTTTTGCTGACTTAAAATATTTCTTGAGAATATAACAATCCCACGCTTTCACCGATGTAGATAAAATGTTGGAGTTTATGTCGAATATAAGTCCGCGCGGGCTGTTTTCCAGGATGGTTCTTTCCACTTCTTTACCGGCGGTGGAAGTGAGTTTTTTGTGGGAGCTAACCTGCAGGTAGAAAAGGCGGGCAAGCACAATAAATATGCCTGACAAAATGGCAAATTTTAGAATCAGGAGCCTTGATTGAAAATAATGGGTTTTCATTCATTGAAACGCAGAGACCGCAAAAAGCGTTGAAGTCGCAAAGGACGCAAAATTTAGTGTTTTCTATAGTATTATTGGTTTTGCGCATTTTGCGATTAAAAAATATTGTATTTGCCCCGTTAAAAAGCTGCCTCCTTTGCCGAACATGGATTATAGATAGCAACAGATGCCCATTAATAACGGGGTTTATGATGCTTTTAGCAAAGTCATATTAAAGATTTTCGCCACCTGCGCTGGCCGCCTTGCTGCGCGGTTTTTATCAGGGAGCAGCACAAGAATGTCCGGCTCTGGATAAATCAACCCCATTTGAAACGCCTCTTTTTCTAATTTTTCAAGCGATAATTGCGAGTTTATCTTTTGAAAGAGGCGTTCATTTTCACCTTTTATCCGGTTTATGCTTTCGCGTTTTTGTTCTATTTTATATCCCATGCTTGTTGCCTGGATATTTATCCATGTGACGGCGAAAAAGAAAAACGCTAAAAGCAACACAACCTTAAAAAACGCTTTCCTTTTTCTCCGCGCCATTTTTACTCCATGGAAAAAAGTTCAATCTTTCTCAGGGTATGTTTTTCCCAGAGATAAAGGGTTTTTACAGGAGATAGATTAATCCGCAGGGCGGCTTTGTTTTTTGCGGTTTTAGCAAGCGTTTTATGCATCTTCGAACCTAATCTAAACATATTTTCATAGTTCATTTTCCCTCCTCTTTTTTGCTCTTTTCTATCACCCGCATTTTCGCGCTTCTTGAACGGTAATTCAGTTGAATTTCTCTTTCGCGCGGGGTTATCGGTTTTTTGGTCAAAATTCTCCAGCCTCCGAGGTTTTCCATTGAACGGAAGGTTTCTTTCACGATTTTATCCTCAAGGGAATGAAAGGATATTATGCAGATTCGGCCCCCGATCTTAAGTATTTTGGAAGCGTTGTCTATGCCCTTGAGAAGATTCTCAAGTTCCCAGTTGACGGCAAGTCTGAGAGCAAGAAAAGTGCGGGTGGCCGGATGGATATGACCTTTCCGGTGCGGCAGGATTTTTTCGATAAGGTTTTTAAGTTCCGAGGTGGTGCTTATTTCCTTTCTGGTTCTTTCCCTGACGATGGCTTTGCTTATTCTTACGGAATTCCTTTCGCCCGTTACCCGTATTAAATGTTCTATTTGCTCAAATGGCCACTTATTTATGATGGTGTAAGCGTCAAGCGGGTTGGACGGATTTATCCTCATATCAAGTCTGCCTGTGCGGGAAAAACTGAAACCTCTGGATGACTTGTCAAAATGAAGTGAAGAAATTCCGAGGTCGAAAATGATTCCGCTCACCGCAGATATGTTTTCCCTTTTTGCGACTTCGTCCATGTCGGCAAAATTTGCTTGAACGATTTTTATCCTTTTTGAGTGAAGCTCTGTTTTTTTCCTGGCGATGCTTACCATTTCCGGGTCCCATTCTATGGCCAGAATTTTTCCGTTTTTATTAAGATTTTTCAATATTTCGAGGGAATGTCCCGCCATTCCGCAAGTGGCGTCAATGTAAATTCCGTTCTTGTCGGTGATGAGGCGTTGAACCGTTTCAAGCGGCATTACCGGAGTGTGCGCGTAGCCGTTTATCATATGTCGAAAACTTTGCTGAATTTCGCAAATGACGGTTCCATTATCTTTTTCTTGTATTCTGTCCATAATCGCGCGTTCCATATTTCAGCCTTGTTGCCGACTCCTCTTATTACCACTTCTTTCTTAAGCGAGGCGTATTTTTTCTGATGCTGGGGCAGCAATATTCTTCCCTGTTCGTCCACCGCTGCGTCCGCTGCATTACCGAAGAAAAATCTCTTAAAAGCCCTTTCTTCTTCCTTGTTTTCAGCCTTGAAGACTGCCATGTTATCGCGGACAAGTTCCTCCCATTTAGACGGAAGAAAAAGGTAAAGGCATTTGTCCAGGCCTATCGTTACCATGAAATAATTTTTCTCTTCTTTTCGGAGCTCTTCTCTGAAACGGGAAGGGACAAAAATTCGGCTTTTTGAATCCATGGTATATAAGTATTCCCCGTAAAAAACCGACATTCCCTTTTTATCCTCTTTTAAACATTATTAAACACTTTCCACCACTTTTAACCACAAGCAAGAAAATAAAGTATAGACGATGATTTGCGTTTTGTCAATACCCTATAAAAAAAGTTTTTGTTTTTTAATGATTTTTTGATGTCTTTATTTTAATGCCCTTCGGACTCCGGAAGGTTTGTTAATGCAATCCTGAAATTTTCTTTGTTTTCAGGTCGTAACGCCAGGCGTATTCAAGCGCTTCAATTCTGTTGAAAGGCATTCCGTAGGCACGGTAGAGAGCTGTGTGAATTGGTTTGCCTTCTTTTATATATTTGCAAAATTGATAGAACGCATCTCCCGGTTTCATTTTCATAAGGAACTTAACAATACTGTAGCATTGCGCATACCACAATCTGACACTGTCCGGGTCGGCACCCTCCAGGGTTTCTATTCTCATTAAGTCTTTGAGTTTATATCCCGCTCCCCCGGTTAACTTGACCATATTGCTTTTGAGCCAGAGCGGCGCGCTGTAACCCCTTTGCGCCTGAATGTATACTGCCATACCCTCGCTTAGCCATAGAGGGTCTATTGTTGGAAGGAAAAAACTGTCGAAATATATATGCGTAAGTTCGTGCGCCAATATGCTGTATGCCTCGTAACTCTTGTAGAGAAATATTTTCCTCTGGCTTAAGGAAGCGGTTCCGCCCGACCATGCCGGCCTTCCGGTAAGGTTCTGGTACGTCTTTTGGCTCTTGCAAAGAAAGATAAACACTTTCTTCTCCCTCGTCCAGGGAGAGAAGGCTATAAGGTCTATCATGATGTTTCCGTGAAGATTTTCTATTTTCGCAACAGTTTCTTTCCGTACCCCCCCTTCTTCATAGATAACAAAATGCCGCGTCTGGCGCATCTCAAAACCTTTCGGTGCAGGAGGATACTTCTCGTATTTCTCCTTGCTTATGCTTTCCCTTTCTCGCCCGGTATGCTCCGGCACAAATTTGCCGGAACTGATTTCGGCGGGTATGTCTTTTATTTCGCCTGCTCCGAGTATAGGGGTCAGGTGCGAAATCGGTTTTGTGGAAGTGCGGCTCGCGTAGAGTCTGGAGCTTTTTGAAAATTCGGGTATCTCTATTTTTTTTATACGCTCCGGCGGAGCGCTCCATGAAAAAGGATTTTTTTCCAGATAGATTGTCTTTTCCGGGGACAGGTCTTCCGCGATGTATTGATACATAAAAACGCCCCAGAGCCCAATCACCAGAAGCCAGAAAACAATTCTAAGTTTGTGCAGAATATCCATAATAAAAACGAGTAACCGGCAAACTAAAAACGAAAGTCAGAAGCAAAAGCGCAAGTTGTGGGTTGCAAGAGATAAATAAGCGCAATGAACGCAATTAACTCTATGAACTCAACGAACGCTATAAACTCAACGAACGCTATAAACTCAACGAACTCAATAAACGCAATGAACGCAATTAACTCTATGAACGCACAACGCTATAAACTCTATGAACGCACAACGCAATAAACCTTGTCCCCGCGGAAGCGGGAACCCAGAAACAAGAGTGAATTTGTCTTTTATTCCTGTCTCTTATACACATCTGACGCTGCCGACGAATTAGACGGTGTAGATCTCGGTGGTTGCC
>CALEIX010000235.1 GCA_937898825.1 uncultured Elusimicrobia bacterium
ACAGAATGGAAAAACTCAAAAAAATAATAGAAAAGACGAGGAAAAAATGAAACATTTCAAAGAATTCTGCCTCCTGACTGCTACGCTTTTTTTAGGCGCCTGTTCATTAAACAAAATAGCCACCAGACAGACCGCCAGGATTATAAACAAGGGTTTATGCGCTTTTTACAACGAAACCGACACTAAATTAGCCAGAGAATCAATGCCGGCAAATTTAAAATTAATGGAGGTTCTCTTAGAAAATGACAGAAACAATCCAATTCTCCTGACAAATCTATCCCAAGGATACTGCGCGTATTCTTTTATGTTCATAGAAGATGAAAACAAAAAAAGAGCGTCTCTTCTATATAAAAAGGGAATTGAATTTTCGCGCCGGGCGCTTGCGGCGAGAAGACTAATTTCGGGAAAAGAAATAGTCACGGAAAAAATAAACAGAAAAAATATTCCCCCCGTTTTCTGGCATGTGTTCTGCAAAGCCGCGTGGATAAATCTAAATATAAAGGAGCCCGATGCTCTGGTTGAAATTCCCAAAATCATTCCCGCCGCCAGGAGAATAGAAGAGATATACCCCTCTTATTATCATAACGGGATTTTTACCATCCTCGCCACCTTTTACGCCAGAAGACCGCGTTTGCTCGGCGGCGACCCGGAAAAAGCAAAAAAATATTTTCAAATGGCAACGAGCGGCGCCGGCTCGGACTTTCTCTTAAACAAATACATGTATGCTAAAATATATTCCGTTCTTGTTCAGGACGAGGCATTATTTGACAGGTTGCTAAAAGAAATAGATAAAGCAGGCGGCCCGGGCTCCCTGCCGCTGGCAAATTCCGCCGCCAAAGAAAAGGCGAAAAAACTAAAGGAAAGAAAAAATGAACTTTTTTAAAGCGCAAAAAAAAATTAAAGCAAACTTTTTATTCTCTTTACTTGTGTTTACCATAACACTTTTTTCAGGCCTGCCGGCGCAGTGCGCTGCCATCATAAAATTCGCGACCCTTGCGCCTGAAGGTTCCACATGGATGGAGGAAATGAAAAATTTCACCAGGGAAGTGACGAAAAAAAGCGAGGGCAGGATAAAGTTCAAAATATACAGCGGAGGAATTCAGGGGGATGAAAAGGATGTGGTCAGAAAAATGAGAATAGGGCAGATTCACTGTGCGGGATTCACCGGAGTTGGAATAGGGGAAATCGCCCCAAATTTACGGATACTGGACACTCCGTTCCTTTTCAGAAATTCAGGAGAAATAGATTACATTTATGAAAATTTCGACAAAGACTTCCGCAAAATATTCGAAAAAAAAGGATATATTCTTCTCGGCTGGGCGGAAGTCGGCATCGTGAACATTTTTTCCCATACCCCGGTAAAAAAGCCCCCGGACCTTGGCGGCTTAAAAATGTGGATATGGGAAGGCGACGCCGTAGCTCAGGCCACATTTGAAGCACTCAACATAAAACCCATTCCGCTCTCTATAACGGATGTTATGACATCCCTGGAAACGGGAATGATAAACGGGGTTTACGCGTCTCCGCTTTCAGCCATAGCCCTGCAATGGTTTACCAAAATGAAATACGCCCTTTCTCTTCCCATAGCCAATTCCTCCGGCGCGGTGCTTATAACCAGAAAAAAATTTATGAGTTTAGGCAAGAAAGACAGAAAAAACCTTCTTGAAGCCGGAAAAAAATATTTTTCAAGACTGACCAAACTAAGCAGAATAGACAATAAAAAAGCCATAAAAACTCTCAAAAAAAACGGGATAACATTCACTCAACCCGACGCCGATTCCACGGCAAAGTTTGAGCAGGCCGGGAAAAAAGCACGGGATTTTCTCATCGGGAAACTTTACGACGAAAAATTTTTAAAAAAAATAGAAAGCGCCCTAAAAAAATACCGCTCCAGAGTAAAAGCAAACAACAAATAGGTCATGTGACGGGAAACTCGCGAGCCGTAACTCAACACTAATAAATGAAATTCATTATCAAAATAGACAACGCGCTGCACACGATAGAAAAATGTCTGGTTATCGCCTTCGTTTTTTCCATGGTTTTACTTTCTTTTCTTCAGGTTACCCTGCGGCTTTTTTTTCATTCGGGAATAGTATGGATGGACCCGCTCTTAAGGCACATGGTTTTATGGAGCGGCCTTTTGGGCTCGGCAATGGCAGCCAGATTTTCCAGGCATTTCGCGCTGGACATAGCCCATAAAATTATCCCGGAAAAAATCAAAAAAATTGTCTTTACAACGATGAACCTGTTTACCGCGACAATTTCCCTTTTCCTTTTCTGGGCCGCCATGAAATTCCTGCGGGATGAAAGCGCGGCAGAATCAATCGCCTTCCACATTGGAAAGACAGCCGTAAATGCCGCTCTGGCCGAATCAATCCTGCCGGCTGTTTTCCTGCTTATCGCCTTTCATTTTTTAGTCAATATCTTCCGTTCAGGAGAAAATGAAGCATGACGGGGATTTTCGTCTTTATTTTTCTCCTTATTCTGGCATTCACCGGCACACCGGTATTTTCACTCATAGGAGCGGGGGCGCTTTACCTTTTTCACACTGCTCAAATAGATTCTTCGGCCGTTATTATAGAAATGATGCGTCTGGCAAATTTCCCCGCCCTTATAGCGATACCTCTTTTCACCTTCGCCGGCTATATTCTGGCGGAAAGCAACGCTCCCAAAAGAATGCTTAACATAGCCCAGAGTCTTTTTGGATTTCTGCCTGCAGGAGTGGCAATAGTTTCCATTCTGGTGGCGGCACTGTTTACAGCCTTCACGGGCGCATCCGGCATAACTATAATAGCGCTGGGCGGCCTTTTATATCCGATGCTGTTGCGGGAAAAATACAAGGAAAAATTTATTCTGGGTCTTCTCACCACGACAGGAAGTCTGGGCCTTCTTTTCCCCCCCAGTCTTCCAATAATTTTATACGGACTTGTGGCAAAGATTTCCATAGACAAACTTTTCAGGGCAGCCTTTTTCCCGGGCGTATTTCTGCTAATCATTCTTGCGTTTTATTCGTATCTTTCATATAAAAAAAATCCGGAGACTAAAAGAGATTCAATATCTCTGAAGAAAAGAATACAGAAAATAAAAACAGCGCTGGCCGGGGCGGTATGGGAAATTCCGCTTCCCTTCCTGATAATAGGGGGAATATACAAGGGCTGGTTCACCGCCAGCGAAGCTTCTTCAATAATGGCATTTTACGTCCTGATAACGGAGGTTTTCATATATAAAGACTTAAGTTTGACAAAAGATATACCGAAAATAACCGTAAAAAGCATGGTTCTTGTCGGAGCGATTTTTATAATGCTGGGAATGGCATTGGGTTTCACAAATTACGCCATAGACGCTCAGCTTCCGGAAAAGGTGTTTATCTGGCTCCACTCGTTTGTTTCAAGCAAAATATTATTCCTTATCATACTGAACATTTTTCTTTTAGCAATAAACATGATTGAAATATTTTCCGCAATAATAATTGTCGTGCCGATCATAGTTCCCATAGCCATGCAATATAACGTAGACCCTATTCATCTGGGAATAATCTTCCTTTTGAATTTAGAAATAGGATATATGACTCCACCGCTTGGCTTAAATCTCTTTCTTTCAAATTCAAGATTCGACAGAAATCTGACTGAAATTTACAGAGCTATCATTCCCTTCTGGCTGCTCCAACTCGCCGTACTTTTCCTGATAACCTATTTCCCGCAAATGTTTTTCATTACCGGCCGGTAATTCAGTAAAAGAATTTTGTTGTTTAACGAAAGAAGATAGTGATACTATCCCCCCATAGCACGCTGCTTAGGGTCTGCTGAAAAAGTCTATTTGCAAGAGAAATTAGCCGATTTTTAGCCGAAACAAGGAATGAGGAGGGAGCAT
>CALEIX010000236.1 GCA_937898825.1 uncultured Elusimicrobia bacterium
CCTTTATTAAGTATTTTTATTTTTATCTTATATGCAAGAGGTAAAAGAGGGTATTAAGGAAAATCCTAACCCTAAAAAAGAGGAAAATAACAATTCTCAAAAACCAGATTTTGTAAAATGGTTTTCTGAATTAAACAAAAATTCTGTGGACACTGCTGGAGGAAAAGGAGCAAATCTTGCAGAAATCTATAATCTAAAAATTCCTGTTCCACCAGGATTTGTTGTAACTGCCCAAGCTTATGATTATTTTATTGAAAAAGCCGGGATAAAAGAGACGGGTATTGTAACTAACGGAACACTGCTTGACGAAAAAACAGCCGAAAAACTAATCATCTCAGAAATACTGGACACAGTCATCTTTTCAATCGACGGAAGAGAAGAAAACCATGACTTTTTGCGCGGCGGCAAAGGGGTGTTTGAAAAAGCCGTAAACGGGCTCAATATTCTTTCCCAAATCAAAAGGAAACTAAAAAGGCGCAGGCCCCGGATATATGTTTATATGACCCTTTACCGCGAAAACATAAAGGACATGGAATATGTCTTTAATATTGCCTTAAAAAGCAACGCGAACATGTTAAGGTATCAGACCTCATCCCACATCACCAAGCGCATAATAACCAGACTGCCCGACAGATTTCAAGCAGGTTTTTTTCATTCATACGCGGGTAGGGAAAAGCCGCTTTCACGCGTTGAAATCGAAGAAATAAGAGAAAATTACCTGAAAATCCTGGAAAGGTCAAAGAAACACGCGATAAAAACGGAAGCTGAAGAAATAATTAAAAGCGGTGTCAACAAAAAATGCCTTTTTGTCGGAAAGGATTTTGTGATAGATTCTTCGGGCGAAATCCTGCCCTGCCCGATGCTGCCCAACGTCTCAATAGGAAGCTTGATAGAAAAAAGCGTGGAGGAAATTTTTTCAGGACAAAAAAACTTCATTCTGGAACTTAAGAAAATATCTGAAAGCGGGAAACTTTCTGTTTGCGGTCAATGCTGCGTGGAAAAACAATCAAAGCACGTCGCAGAAGATAAAGGCCAACCGCTATTCTGAATCCTTCGCACTCTGAAAGGAAATACTCTTTTGAATAAAGATTCAAGAATTCCTCCGTTTAGTCCGCGAAAGCGCTTACGAGACGCTTGCCACGCAATCCCCTGAAATTCGAGCCCTGCATAAGATATTTGAGAAAAATATCTTTATCCTCAACCAGGACTCCAGATATAACATCGATTCCGCTTTCGAACATAATCGGCGACAAAGGCGTGGAAGGGCCCAGCATTATCTTGAAAGCGGACGGCCTGACGAATTTCAGGATTTCCTCGAAGGTGTGGTTTATGAGAGTGGTTCCGCTTATCGCGACCACATCCGCGCGGGGAATCTTTTCCGGAATTTCCAGGGACGGCAAGGTTCCAGGTAAGGGTCTTTTTTCAAAAACATAAAGTTCTGAGCAAAACGAACGCAAGTCTTTTACGAAGGGAAAGGAGCCTATCACGGCTGCCGTCTTATTCTTCGCTTTCGCCGCAATTATTTCAAAAGCATTGGCGTCCGAAAATTCTAATCCGCTCGTCGGAAGAGCCGAATTCAGGGCAGCAAGCCCCACCGAAGCTTCTAAAAGATTGTTGGAAAAAACCAGCCTGGAAATCTCCAGAACGCTTTTCCCCTCCATTTCTCCCGCTCCCTTTACGCAACTCGGACAATTCTGCTCTCTCATGGTCGATGACACCCCAAAACCGAAACTTTCCGCAAACACCGTAAAGGTTCCAATAGCTAGAGTTCTAAGGGGGCGGTCTACAGCCGTGGAAAAAAGCCTCTCAAGTGTCTCGCTCATCTTGTCCATTCAACCGCCAAATTCAAAACCACATTAAACGCCTTTTCCATCCCGTCAAGCGAAACCCATTCATAAGGTCCATGATAATTGTAGCCACCTGTAAAAATATTCGGGCAGGGCAGCCCCATATATGAAAGCCTTGCCCCGTCAGTTCCGCCTCTTACCGGCTTAAGAACCGCTTTAATGCCGGCTTTTTCGAGAGCGACAAACAATTTTTTCATCACGACGGGATTCTTGTCAATCACACACCTCATATTTCTGTATTGTGTTTTGAAGGAATATTCTATTTTCGCAAGAGGATACTTAAGTCTTTTTTCATTTATAATCGCTACTATGTGTTTTTTAAGTTTTTCAAACTTAACAAAATCATGCTCCCGCACTATAGCCTCCATCTTGCCTTCTTCAATGGAGGTCTTGATGGAAGTAAACATTATGAATCCTTCCCGTCCTTCTGTCGTTTCCGGAAGCATATTTTCAGGCCAGCTGGCGGCGATATCCGCCGCAATGCGCGAAGCATTTGCCAGAGAATTTTTTGCCGTTCCGGGATGCACGCTTTTTCCGCAAATCTTTATTCTCAGTAAATCGGCATTAAAGGTCTCATCCTCTACCGTGCCTTCAACATCTCCGTCCAATGTATATGCAAAATCCGCGCCGAATTTTTTCACATCAAAAAAATCAATTCCCTTTCCTATTTCCTCGTCAGGAGTAAAAGCAATTTTGATGCGGGGACGAGGAATATCGGGGTTCTTAAGTAAATATTCCGCAAAGGTCATTATTATGGCTATTCCGGCTTTATCATCGGCTCCAAGGAGTGTGTCTCCGGAAGCGGTAATTATGTCTTCACCCCTGCGCGATGACAAAGGCGGGCAATTTTCCGGAGAAATAGAAATATTTTTGTTCCTTGAAATCCAGATTGTCCCTCCACTGTAGTTTCTGTGCACAACCGGTTTAACGCCCTTCCCCGAAAAATCAGGTGAGGTGTCCATATGCGCCAGAAAACCTATCGTTTTTGATTTCCTGACATTGGGAGGAATTTCCCCGACAACATAATAATGTTTATCTCTTTCGACCTTTGCGCCGATTTTTTTCAATTCAGAAACTAAATATTCGGCAAAACGTTTTTGCCCAACGCTTGAAGGAAAAGTCTTTGAAGAGGAATCGCTTTTTGTGTCAAATTTCACATATTTCAAAAACCTTTTCTCAATGCTTCTCTTTATTCCATTTCCTTTTTTCATACTTTCCCCTAACATCCACACTTCTCGTTCCTTCCCCCCTCCATTCTAACCGCGTCGGTTAGAATGGTTGTAACTGTCAAACTCTTCCAGCCGAACCCAGCACATTTTGGTTTTTATCTTTGTACATCTTTATCAGTTCTTCTCTCGCTGGTCCTAATTATTTGCGAGGGTCAAATTCCCCGGGCTTTTCGGCGAAAACTTTGCGGATTATTGCCGTCATCACAAGACGACCGTCAGAATCTATATTGATTTTGCAAACGGCGGATTTAGTTGCCTTCCTGAGTTGTTCTGCCGGAACGCCGACAGCGCCTTCCATTTTGCCGCCATACCTGTTTATCGTTTCTATGTATTCCTGCAATACAGAAGAGGCTCCGTGGAGAACTATGGGAAAGCCGGGAATTCTTTTTTCTATCTCCTGTAATATGTCAAATCTCAAGGGAGGAATTTCCTCTCCCGGCTTGACCTTGAATTTATACGCGCCGTGGCTGGTTCCGATTGATATGGCAAGAGAATCCACACCCGTCTTTTTCACAAAATCCTCGACATCATCGGGATTCGTATAATGAGACTTTTC
>CALEIX010000237.1 GCA_937898825.1 uncultured Elusimicrobia bacterium
TTTCAAGCAGAAGACGGCATACGAGATGTAGAGAGGTCTCGTGGGCTCGGAGATGTGTATAAGAGACAGGGTCTTTTGACCCACAAACAAATTCCCCAAAGGACCCCCGACTAATTCAATCTTTTGGCCTACATAATATTGGAGGCAAATTGAAAGGATTAACACGTTTTACCAGCAGTTTTCTGTTATTATCCGTTTTACTTCCATTGAAAGCGCAGGAGACTGGTGCGTTAAAAATTCTTGAAACCATCGCCCCGCAAAATTTCGTTCTTGATTTGCCACGCGCAAAACCAAAACGGGCTTTTGTCCATGTTTTAATCGTTAAGGAACTGACGGGAGAAGAATTGTTTCAATACCTTCATAAAATAACCGAACCCAAAAGAATAGACCCGACCAGCGAATATACCTCGGCAAAATCATACCTATATTCGGTTGCGGAAAACATAACCTATAATGGCAAAAGGGGGCTTTTGCCCGTTTATTCCAGAATTTTTATCCGGGGAACAAGCGGAAACGGAAACGATTACAGAGAACCAGGGGATGCCAACGGGGACGGTTATTCAAACGATTTCATAAATGCCGAGCATTTATGGCCCCAGTCTTTCTTCAACCGGCAATACCCCATGCGCGCGGATATGCACCATCTTTATCCTTCTCTTTCAATACCCAACAACAAGAGAGCGAACTTCTCCTTCGCCGAGGTTCACTACGCCGAATATTCAACAACCTGCGGCTCCAAAATGACCTACGGGAAATTTGAGCCCTGCGCTCCGTCAAAAGGCAATGTGGCAAGAGGATTGTTCTACTTCATGGTCAGGTACTACGACAGGAATATCAGAAACATGCGTGATTACAACGATTTCTGGATCAGCAAGGTGCCGCTGCTTTTAAAATGGAACAGAGAAGATCCGCCTGATAAATACGAAATGAAAAGGAACAACGCCATAGAAGATTATCAAGGAAACAGGAACCCCTTCACCGACGACCCAACTCTTGCCGACAGAATAGGAGCCGCGGTTTTCCAATCGCATTAATCAAAAACCGGAAAGCAGTTTCTCCAGAAATTTTTTTCCCCCCGTTTTAAACATATTTACGCCATGCCCGCCCCGGCCGGCAAAGAAAACCGTTTTCATTCCTTTTTCGCCCGCAATTGCAAGAAGAATGCCGGAACTTACCCAGGCGTATTTGTCCCGAGGAGAAGCGGCAACAATGATAAACGATTTTTCAAGCGATGCCAGCGCTTCGCCAGCTTTTATGCCGGCGTATTCAACGCCCGGGGAAAGCAGGATATACTTGTTTATTTTACCTTTCAGTTTCTTTCCAGCCAAAAGCGCCAGGGACGAACCCACGCTTGCTCCGCAGAAAACCATTTTTGAACGCGAAACACCCTTTCCGCGCAGGAAGGAAACCGCGCCCAAAAAATCATTGGATGCAAGAAGCCAGTCACGGGATGAGAAAAGTTTATAATTAACGCTTTTTTTCCCGCACCTGAGGCTTTCTCCATGCCCTCTTATGTCAAACGAGAGAAAACCGAATCCGCGGGAAACCAATGCCTTCTGAAAAGGAATCCATTCTTCTTTGGTCGAACCCAGACCGTGGGCATTTATGAAAACATAAGAAGAAGAAGAGCTCTTTTGATAATATGCCGAAATAACGCAACCATCAGGGGTGCGAAACCTGACTTTTTCATAAGCGTAAATCCTGAAAGGGAAAACAAAGAAAAAAAGCAAAAAAAGATTTCTTTTCACAATGTCATTTTCCTTCCCATTGTTTCATCCGAACGCCAACAGGTCTAACTCCGTTTATTCGTACCTGAGCGCCTCTATGGGGTTGAGCATGGCTGCCCTTGCGGCGGGCCAAAAACCAAAGGTTATTCCTATAACGCTTGAAAAAACGAAGGCAAAGGCAATGGTGCCCGGACTCAAAGACGGTTGAACTTTAATGAATATGGAAGCGACCTGCGCTATACCGGCTCCGAATCCCACTCCCAGCAATCCGCCGAACAAACACAAAACAACGGATTCTATAAGAAACTGACCAAGTATATCTGAATTTTTCGCGCCCAGCGCCTTTCTGAGCCCTATTTCCCTGGTGCGCTCCGTAACGCTCACCAGCATTATGTTCATAATCCCTATCCCGCCAACCAAAAGGGAAATTCCGGCTATGATGTAAACCACAAGCGACAGGTTCTTCATGGCGCTTTTAAATTGTTTTATTTGCACCTTAAAGGTTTTAACCTCAAATTTATCTTCGGCATTGTTTCTGGAAGGATGAAGTTTCCGCAAAATCCGTATAATTTGTTTCCGCGCTTCGCTTGTGTCATAAGGGCTGAAGGCGGTAACTTCTATATAATCCAGTTTGCTTCTTCCGAACACTCTTTTTACCGCGGTTCTGAGCGGGATGTAAACCTTGGGACGTCCACCGAATATTCTCTCGGTTTTGCTGTTTTCAACAACGCCGACGACCCTGAAACTTATATTACCGATGCGCACATCGTTATTCACCGCGTTTCCCTTCCCGAATAATTTTGTGGCCAGCGCTTCGTTTATCACCGCCACGCGCTTTCTGGCGACATCCTCTTCTTTCGTGAAAAACCGTCCCTTTATGCTGCAGTTCTCAAGCTTGTTCTTATACTTCTTTTTCTCTTTCGGGGTCCAGCCCTCCCTGCTTTGCACCATGGCGCTCACATGTTTTTTCCCCAGAGAAACCTTCTTGTTGCCGAATATCACAGGCACAACCTTTTCCGCCAAACGGCAATTCTCCCTTATTGCCTGAACATCCGAATAAGTGAATTTCATGGATTTCTTCAAAAACCCTCCGCCCGGCATCACCCACACTTTTTTCGCGTCCTCCTCGCCCGCGCCGCTCAAAAGGCTTTTCATAAAACCCTCGCTTATTGTCATAAGCGATATTATCGCGCCGACCCCGATAAAAATGCCAAGCATTGTTAAAGCGCTGCGCATTTTATGGCTTAATATGGACCTCAACGCCACTTTCAGTTGTTCGGCCAACTCCGCGGGCGTAAAACCGAACCTAACTTTGGGAAGACTGATTTCTCCCATTCCCCCCGAGATTTCCGCACGTTCCCTATTTTTTGAATCATTAATTTCATCGGACACTATTTCGCCGTCCTTCATTCTTACAATCCGCTTCGTCCGGGACCATACTTCTTCGTCGTGCGTTACAATAACGACAGTCATTCCCTTCGCGTTTAGTCCGTCGAAGATTTCCATTACTTCCCTGCGCGAGGACGCGTCAAGATTTCCAGTCGGCTCGTCTGCCAATATCAGCATAGGTTTGTTGACGAGCGCCCTTGCTATGGCCACCCTCTGGCACTGCCCGCCTGAAAGTTCATTGGGCTTATGGTTAATCCTGTCTTCAAGACCGACAACTTTCAGGCATTCAAGCGCCCTTCGCCGTTCGGTTCCCTGGCCGCTGTAAACCATCGGAAGCAAAACATTGTCTCTTGCGCTTGTGCGCCTGAGAAGATGAAAAGACTGAAACACAAATCCCGCCATGCGGCTTCTTATGGCGGCCAGTCTTCCCTCGCTGAATTTTGTCGTCGGATGACCGGCAAAATAATATTCGCCCTTATCCGGTCTGTCCAGAAAGCCCAATATGTGCAAAAGAGTGGATTTGCCGGAACCTGAAGGTCCTACGATAGAAACAAACTCCCCCGCGTTTATTTCCAGCGAAACACTTTTAAGTGCGCGCACGACATAAGAGCCCATGGCGTAAGTCTTGCTTATATTTCGAAGGTTTATCAATTTGCGCATTTTCAATTGGCGCTCAAATTAATAGTCATTCTTTCAGGAGGAATTCCGGTTGAATAGTAGACGACGCTATTCTCGTCCGCGCCGGAGATAATTTCTATTTGTTCATCGTTCGTTTCGCCCAGTTCCACCTTCTTCTCGACAATCTTTCCCGCCTTGTTCTTCACCGTGACAAAAGCATCTCCGTCCCTGTACTTTATGGATTTCTTCGGAAGATACAGAACATTACCCTTGATATCGGTGACAATCAAAACATCTGCAGTCATTCCTGACCGCAGAATTTCGTTGCACCTGCGCGGCAAAATTTTGACTTCATAAACCGTCACCCCTTCTTTAACTACGGATTCATGCGCTATTGAGAGAACCCTGCCGGAGCATTTCTTTTTCGGAAAAGCGTCAAGATAAAATTCTGCGTTCTGCCCCTTCCTGACTCTACCTATGTCCGTCTCATCCACAAACGCCTTGACAATAAGCCTGTCGGATATGACAATTATCTCTTTTGCGGGATCTGTTGATTGCCCCGGTTCGGCGGAGCGTTTGATTACCATGCCGTCTATGGGCGCGACCACCGGAAGCATATTATACGCTTCCTCTATCAACTTTCTCTCTTCTTCGGAAGATTCGCCCAATTCCAGAGAATCAAGCAAAGCCACTCTTTCATTGGAACTTATCCATGCAAGCACCTGCCCTTTTTTAACCTTGCTTCCTTCTTTCACCAAGACTTTTTCCACGCGCCCACTCACGGGGGATGCTACGGACACCCTGTTTTCAGGTTCCACAATCCCGGTGGATTGCGTCTTTACTATCAAACGCCCCCTGTGCGGTCTGACGGAGACAAGCGAAGATAATTTCAGCGTTTCCATTTTCGCTTTCCAGCGCCGGCAAGAATAGAAAGAGGCAACCAAAACAAGCGCCAAAACAAAAAAAACTATTTTTCCTTTTGTGAAAAACTTTTTCATCTGTATTCTCCCATTGTCCCCAAAGAATTAAGAAAGGAAATATAAGACACAACAAGGTTCTTTTCCGCAGTCAATATCTGCTTTTGAGCGTTAATTAACTGTTCCTCTACATTTGTCCATTCAAAATAGGAAGACTTGCCCGTCAAATACTGTTTGCGGACTATCCATGCCCGTGCCCTGACCGCTTCAAGCGAACTTTGGGCCACCGCCAGATAATCTTTGCTCTGGCGCCATGACAGAAATTTCTCCTCAGCCTCAAGAAAAACAGCATCTTCCGCATCCTTCAAATTGAAAACGGCGCTTTTTTCATCTTCCTTAGAAGCTGCCACTGAAAACCTGTTTTTATTGCTGGTGAAAAAGGCCCAGCCAAGTCTCACTCCCATATTCC
>CALEIX010000238.1 GCA_937898825.1 uncultured Elusimicrobia bacterium
CGCCAAGGGCGCGCAGCTACAACTTTATCCTTTATCCTTTTTCCCAGCCGTCCAGCCGCTATTTTGCCAAAGCTGTCGCTCTGCAGCTACAACTGACTCCCGACTCTCGACTCCCGACTCCTGACTCTTGACTCTCGACTCCCGACTCCTGACTCTTGACTCTCGACTCCCGACTCCCGACTCCTGACTCTCGACTCCCGACTCCTGACTCTTGACTCTCGACTCCCGACTCCTGACTTATCCTTTATCTTATCTTTATAAATTTTTGCTATAATTAAACTACAATGAATATATATGAAAAGCGTGTAAGGGAGCTTTCAGCCGCAATAAAAAAAGAAAAGCTGGAAGCGCTTGTTGTCAGCCGCCTCGAGGATGTCGGATTTCTTACCGGTTTTCATCTCGAGGGATGCCTGCTGCTTGTCGGCAAAAGTGAGGTCCGGGCTTTTACTTCGAAAATGCTGCGTGACCATGTTTCAAGTAAAGTGCCTTTCGCCGAAACGATTTCTTCGGATAATATCAGAAACTCAGTGTTTGAGTTTGCGCAAAAAAAGAAGATAAAGAAAATTGCCTTTGAACCTGAAACGGTTTCATACCTTGACGGGTTATTCTGGAAGAAGAAAGGTTTTGCGGCAAAAGGCGGATTTGTCTCTTCTTTGCGTCAGGTGAAGAAGGAAGCGGAATTGATAAATGTTTCAAGGTCCTGCCGGATAGCGGCAGAAGTTTTCCCAATCATTAAGAAGAAAATAAAAAAAGGGAGAAGCGAAATTTCGGTGGCGAGGCAGATAGAGGACCTTATGCAGGCAAGGGGAGCTTATGGCCCCAGTTTTCGGATTATAGTGGCTTTCGGGGAAAACTCCGCCCTGCCGCATCATGAAACTTCTGAAAGAAGACTAAAAAACAATGAAACAGTTTTAATTGATTACGGGTGCGTCTATAATTTTTATTGTTCAGACATGACAAGAACCTTTTTTTATGGCAGACCCTCAGCAGAGTTCAGGAAAGTTTATTCTATAGTGCAGGAGGCGCAGAAAAGAGGGATAAAAGCCGTTAAAAGCGGGACAAGAGCCTCTTTTGTGGATAAGGTTGTCAGGGAGCATATTTCCGACAATGGATATGGACAGTATTTTATTCACGGGACGGGGCACGGCATAGGGCTTGAGATACATGAATCTCCTTTAGTGAATTCAAAGTCCAAAGCGGTTTTAAAGACCGGCATGTGCCTTACCGTGGAACCCGGGATTTATCTTAAAGGAAAGTTCGGGGTAAGAATTGAGGATTCATTACTGGTGGGAAAGAAGGGCTCAAAGATTCTTACAAAGGCCGGGTAACCCTCGTTAAAACCGCGCGGTTAATGTGCGGTTTTTAAATTATGCAGGGTATTTGAGTCTTCTACGGAGTAATCAAAGAACAGGGAGGAAAAATGACCGTGACTATTGTTATTTTGGCTGTTTTGGCTGTATGGATTGTTCTCATATTCAATAAATTGGTCGGTCTTAAAAATCAGGTCAAAAATGCTTTCAGGCAGATTGACGTTCAGCTGAAAAGAAGACATGACCTTATACCGAATCTTGTCAATTCGGTGAAGGGTGAAATGAAGTTTGAGCAGGAAACCCTTGAAAAGGTGGTTCAGGCGCGGGCAGCAGCTGTAAGCGCGGTTCAATCCGGCAAAATAGATGATATCATGAAAAACGAGGGAATTCTTTCTCAGGCCCTGGGCAGACTTCTGGCAATCAGCGAAAATTATCCGAATCTGAAAGCCAATGAGAATGTGAAGCAACTTATGGAAGAACTGACCCACACCGAAAACCAGATAAGTTTTGCGCGTCAGTTCTATAACGATTTGGTTACCAGATTTAATATAGCCCAGCAGGTTTTCCCGAACAATGTATTCGCTTCAATGATGGGATTCACCGCGGCTCAGTTATTTAAACTTCCGGAAAATGCCGAAGAGAGAAAAACTCCAAAAGTGGATTTAACTATTTGAACTGTTTTGGCTCCGTTTTCAGCCGCGTTATGTCGCATTGTTTCTCACACGGCGACCGGGCAGGCGTTGAGCGCTAAAAGCATTATGGCTCCAATATGTGAGGATGCAGCTGGCATGGAAAAGGGGTTTTTGTGAATATCTACGAACAACAGGCAAATAATAAAAGAACAACGCTGATAATAATGATTGTTTTTTTTGCATTTTTCCTGTTTTTGGGAATGGGCCTGGATTATTTTTACGGGACTTTTCGCCCCGCTCCGGAACCGCAATTCAGGGAAAATTATTACGGCTATTACGAGGCGGAAATAAAAAAGCAGCCAATTCCTTTTTTCACCGTGATATCCCTGATAGTGGCCTCGTTTATGGTCGTTAACAGCGCTCTGAACGGGCATAAGATAGTGCTGCGTTCCGCAATGGCGCGCAGGGCATTGTCCTCCTCTGCTGGTATAAAAGAGAAGCAGTATGTGAATGTAGTGGAAGAAATGGCCACGGCGGCAGGCTTGCGTCCTCCGGCGGCATATATTATTCCCGACTGTGACTTAAATGCCTTTGCGGCGGGCTTCAGCCCGCACAATGCGTGCATAGCCATTACCGAGGGGCTTCTTCAGAAACTTAACAGGGAGGAATTGCAGGGAGTAATTGCGCACGAAATGAGTCATATAAGAAATTACGACATAAGACTTATGACTGTGATCGCGGCTTTGATAGGTGCTGTTGCTCTTGTCAGTGATATGGGCTCCAGGATGCTTTTTTATAGGGGGGGAAGGGGAAGAAGATCTTCCGGCAGAGGCGGCGGGGCGGCGGGACTCGTTGTTTTTGTAGTGTGGATAATAGCCATTATTCTTGCTCCCCTGCTTTCGCGTATTTTGGCTATGGCGATATCCAGACAAAGAGAGTATCTGGCCGACGCATCGGCGGCTGAACTTACGCGAAATCCCAGAGCGCTTATATCAGCCCTTGAAAAGATAAGAAAGGCGGTTGAACCGACGAAGAGCGTAAATAACGGGATAGCGCACATGTGCATAACCGACCCGCGCGGCAGCTTGCTTGAGGAAAAAAGCAACTTTCTTTCGGATATATTCGCCACCCATCCACCTATGGAAAAGAGGATACTTGCTTTGAAGATTATGGCTTATCAAAAATAATGAGCGCGCGGATTATGATAAAATGGAAAAGTGTTTGGCATTAATTGAAAATAATTTTTTTTGAAGGAGAATGAGATGATATTGGCTGTAAACCTAAAAAACGGAACAATATTCAAAAACGAAAACGGTCATGTGGTTCAGGTGCTCAACTATCAGCATCACAGAAAATCTCAGGCGAAGGCCGTGGTCAGAGTGAAGCTGCAGAATATGGAGACGGGGGCGATAATAGAGACAAGTTATCGTCCTGAAGATAAGTTTGAGGATGTGGCGGTGGAAAAGCGGAAAACCGTCTATCTTTATTCCGACGGGGCGTCCGCTTATTTTATGGACGCCACAAGCTACGACCAGTTCTCCCTCCCGGTAGAAAAAATGGGCAGGCAGTATAAACTCCTCGTTGAGAATATGGAAGTGGAAGGGCTTTATCTCGACGGGAGATTTTTTAGCATCCTTTTTCCTGCTAGCGTTATTATGAAAGTTGTTGAAACCGTGCCCGGTGTAAAAGGAGATTCCGCCAGCAATGTAACCAAACCCGCCAAAGTTGAAAGCGGTCTTGAATTAAAAGTTCCTCTTTTCATAAACGAAGGAGACAAAGTCAAAATAGATACAAGAACCCTTGAGTATGTTGAAAGGGCGAATGAGTAAGCGCGAAGGGCGCAAAAGAATTTTACCCCGTAGGTTGGATTTAATGTGGTTATGGTCTGTCTCTTATACACATCTCCGAGCCCACGAGACCTCTCTACATCTCGTATGCCGTCTTCTGCT
>CALEIX010000239.1 GCA_937898825.1 uncultured Elusimicrobia bacterium
GTCGAATTGGCCGATTTTTTTTTTTTAGTGATACGGCGACCACCGAGATTTACACCGTCTAATTCGTCGGCAGCGTCAGATGTGTATAAGAGACAGCTTCAGGTGAAGAGACATGTAGGGCATTATGGAAGGAGGCACATGAACTTACCTTGATATTCTCCGCGATTTTGAGGAGCAAGAGAGAGTGATTTGGATTTTAGTCATTTGACATTGATTTGGCATTTGGATTTTGACATTTGGATTTCTATATAAACATTCGTAATTGAATCGAAATTCAAAATTCGTAATTCGCAGTTTCCTCACACTTATCCACACCCTTGCAGTCGCGGTTGTGCTATAATAAGCAGGTAAGATGAGCATTGAGAAAAACAAGGTGGCGGTGATGTCTGCCGTAACGGCGGCGCTGGTCGCTCTTCTTGTGCTGGGAATCTTGTACGACGGCTTTAAAGACACAGGCGGCCCCGTTTCAGACGACCCGTTCAGGCCCAATGACCCAAAGGCGCTTCCGACCGTAGAGGGCGGGACAAGAGAAAAGCTTTCGGCCGCCGTTTCGCCTTCCGAAGCGAAAGCCGCTTCCCCGTCGCAAGTTCAGAAAGTGGGGGAGCGTTCGCGTATGACCTATGACATAAGAGGCGAGAACGGCGGCTTTGAACCCTCAACCATAATGGCGGACGAGGGAGATGTGATAGTCATAAACCTCGCGGCGGTTGACGGGGATTATGACATTTTTTTCCCCGACTTCGGCGTGTACAGGGGGGTAAAGCATGGAGAGACCGGCAAGCTTTCTTTCCAAGCGTACCCTTACGGCGACTACAAGTTTTTCTGCGAGAATAATTGCATCGGCCGCCCATCGGGCCGCCTCATCGTCAACGAAGTGGAATGATATGTTATAATTAGGAAATGAAGAAGCCCCTCATTTACCTCATATCTCTTTTTGTGTTTACCGCCGGGCTTGGCGCGGCGGTTTTGGCGAGCGCCGCCATTAATGTTGAGAGCGATCTTAACTTTGGCGGAACCTACTCCATCAGGAATGTATCAGGAATAGGAGTAGGCACCTCCACAGTATCAGATGGAGTAATAACCTTCTCAGACGGCACCACCCAATCTAGTGCCTCCACAGACGCCTCTGAACTCAACGCCTCTGCAGTCTCTGCAGGAGTATTCGGCTCCAACTCAACAAAAGGGAACTACACATTCCAAGCGGCGGCTGACACCGACCCTATTCTTTTCGTGGATGCCACAAACAAACGCGTTGGCATCGGCACTACAAGTCCTGGGGGTATTTTTGAAATTCAAGAAGATTCAGTTGATACTTATATGAGGCATGGAAACACTGCAACTGCAAGCACAGGTAATCAGGTTAGATTTATCCAGACCTTAAAAACAGACTCTATGGGAAGGTCAGTTTTTGAACTAGTGAGCAGTTTTGATAATATTGCGGATGCTTCAAGAAATAGTGTTGTGCAATTTAAGATTGCCGATTCAGGAACTTTCGGAACTGCAATGACAATAAACGGCGGCAACGTCGGCATCGGGACGACGAGTCCTGAAGCAAAATTAGATGTGAAAGCAGGGACTACAGATACAGAAGTGCTTAGGGTCTCTTCTAATGGGGGTTCAGGAAGTGTTGTGGGAAAAACTTATCTTGGTCTT
Organism: uncultured Elusimicrobia bacterium; assembly: GCA_937898825.1. Taxonomy (GTDB): domain Bacteria; phylum Elusimicrobiota; class Elusimicrobia; order Elusimicrobiales; family UBA9959; genus CALEIX01. The sequence goes on from CALEIX010000239.1 coordinate 1,654, forward strand.
CATCATTGGAATAGTGGAACTTATCCTTCGGTGCGAATTGGTGCAGAGGAAACAGATACAGCGGACTATGGTGCTTCATTAGTATTCCAAACGAGAAGTAGTGATGCTGATGTTGTTCCGACAACGAAGATGATAATAACAGAAAGTGGCAACGTCGGCATCGGGACAACTTCACCCCAAGGGACGTTAGAGATTAATGGAACTAATTATTACGGATTAAAAATTGGAAGAAGTTCATCTCCAAATACGGGGGTTGCATTACAACTTATAAATGCTGATGGAAAAGGGGGGGATATCTCTTATGATGGGGACGAGAAGATGGCTTTCAGGACATATAGTACTGATGATGCTATGGTGATATTGGATGGTGGCAACGTCGGCATCGGGACAACAGGGCCATATACACAGTTATCTGTGGCGGGAGATGCACTTATTGGGCAAGACGTTACAACAGGTCTTAGTGAACTATACGTTGGAGAGCAAATTGCATCAGACAAGACTCTTGTAATTGAATATGACCATGATAATAATCTTGCAACACTTAGGATTGGTGGAGACGCATCGCCTTTAGGGTTAACAATTGCAGACGGCGGCAATGTCGGCATAGGCACCACAAGCCCCACCCTTGGCAAACTGCAGATAGACGCCAGCGGAGGAGCGAATGAGATTGCAATAAGGGATTCTGCCCCGCAGATTGAGTTTGAGGACACAACATCAGGAGACGAGGACTACTGGATACATGTCAACAGCGACAAAATGTACTTCCTCTGGGATGCAGGAGACGATGGAGACTGGGATTCCCCATACCCGCTCTACTTTGACCAAAGGCATTCATGGTTTGGAGGAAGCGTGATGTTTGACTGCAACAACTGCGGGAGCACAAGCGCTTTCAAGGGTTCCTCCAACTGGGGAGACCTTACCATACAAGGAAGAGTTATCTCGGGAAGTGACAACATCCATCTCTCTCCTCCAAGTGGCAGCAATGTCATAATCAGCGATGACTACAGAGCCGCAGGCGGTTCTGGAGGAGGCACTGCTGGGCTGATTGTGGAAGGAACAATTAAAGTAGGCAGTGGAGATACTTGTTCATTTGCATCAGGGGGTATTGGGAGTATAAGCATCACAAGTGACAGCGTAGGGCCAGGGGAGTTACGAGTATGTTTAGGTGGAAAAGCTCTCACGCAATATTATACGTGTGACGGTGGTTCTACAGAATACGTCGGTGGCAAGACCCTTTCTACTTGCACAAGTTGGTGCGATACGTGGTCTGGTTACGGCGGTTATTGTTGTAGGTTTTATGCTCCTAATAGTGCTTGTTATTTATACGATGGAAACCCGGTGTCTGGTGGTGGTAGTAACAACTACGCTGCGGCTGTACCGGGATGGTATACTTTAGCACCATAAAGAAAATGAAGAAAAAGGGGTCAGTCCCTATTTTCTAATTCCGCACTCTCTCCCCAGCCCCCTAATGTAAAACTTAAATGAGGTAAATGAGGGGCGCATTGGGGGGCTAGGGAGAGGAGCGGGAACGACAAGAAAGGAAGCGGGAATAATAGCAGAAAGGGAATTTGTAATTTGGTTTTGTTGCTGATATAGTGGATGGAATGCGGCAGTCACGGCAATTTGTGCGGACGAGACGGGAAGCGCCGAAGGATGAGGTTTCCGTAAACGCCAAGCTTTTGGCGCGCGCGGGTTTTGTTGAGAAACTTATGGCGGGAGTTTATTCTTTCCTGCCGTACGGTTTTCGCGTGCTCAAGAAAATTGAGGCGATTATTCGCGAGGAAATGGATGCAATCGGGGGGCAGGAAGTTCTTCTGCCGGTTCTGCATCCGCGCGAGAACTGGGAGAAGACGGGCAGATGGGACACTTACGATTCCCTTTTCAGGTTCAAGAGCCTGTACAGCAAAACTGATTATGTTTTAGGCCCCACACATGAAGAAATAATCGTTCCGCTGGTCAAGCGCCAAAACCTTTCTTACAAGGATTTTCCTTTTTACATATACCAAATACAGGACAAGTTCCGCGACGAGCCGAGGGCAAAATCGGGCCTCTTGCGCGGCAGGGAGTTTATAATGAAAGACCTGTATTCTTTCCATCTGGACGAGAGTGATCTGGACAATTATTACGAGAAAGTGAAAGAGAGCTACTTTAAGGTATTTGAGAGGGTCGGGCTCGGCGCCGTAACCCATCTTACATTCGCCTCCGGCGGCACTTTCTCAAAATATTCCCACGAGTTTCAGGCGGTTGCCGGCTCTGGGGAAGACACAATCTACCTGTGCTCCGCGTGCGGAGTCGGGCTGAACAGGGAAATCGCGGGAGATGAACCGAAATGCCCGGAATGCGGCTCTTCGGAACTTGAAGAGAAACGCGCGATAGAGGTTGCAAACATTTTCAAACTGCACACCAAGTATTCTTCTCCGTTCGGCTTGAAGGTAAAAGGCGAAGACGGGAAGGAGCGCGATGTGGCAATGGGATGCTACGGGATAGGATTGAATCGCTTGGTGGGTGCGATAGTTGAAGTTTATAACGACGAGCGGGGAATTGTTTGGCCTGAGAGCACCGCTCCGTTTTCGGTCCATCTCTTGAGTATCGGGAGCGAGGAAGCGACTCTGAAATCCGCGGAGGATGTTTATAATAAACTCCTTAATGCCGGAATTGAGGTTTTGTATGATGATAGAAAAAATATTTCCGCGGGAGTAAAATTTGCCGATGCAGATTTAATGGGAATGCCGTATAGAATAGTTGTCAGCAATAAAACTTTAAAAAAAGATTCAGTAGAAATCAAAAAACGGTCGGAAGATAAGACTGAATTTGTG
>CALEIX010000240.1 GCA_937898825.1 uncultured Elusimicrobia bacterium
TTCAAGCAGAAGACGGCATACGAGATGTAGAGAGGTCTCGTGGGCTCGGAGATGTGTATAAGAGACAGGTTTTAATCGCAGTCAAGAGATTGGAAACGGAAGATATGCCAAGAAGGTCAAGTTTATTCACAATCTCCTGACTGACTCCTTTTTCCATCAAAACTTTTCTGCCTTCTTCATCATTAAACAAGCGAAGAATGCGTACGCAGTCCTCATCATCTATAGCCACTACCATATCGGTATTTCTAACATTATGTATCCACGGGATATGTTTATCGCCTATCCCCTCTATTCTGTGCTCGCCAAACCCATTCATCAGTATTGTCGGACATTGCAAGGCTTCGGAAGCAACTACTTTAAGCAAAGGAAACTTTTTGCGCAGATAATCCCCGGCTGCTATTGTGCCGGCAGAACCCGTGGCCGAGCAATAGGCGGCAAAACGCGAGTTTTCGGTCTTTATATTGCCGAACACTTCTTCTATCGCAGTGCCGGTTAAATGATAATGCCAAAGCGAATTACCAAACTCGTCGAACTGGTTAAAAATGACGACATCGTTCCTGGTTTCCCTGAGTTCCCAGCATTTGTCGTATATTTCCTTTACATTGGATTCGGTGCCGGGAGTGGCTATTATTTCCGCACCCACCCCCCTGAGCCACTCAAACCTTTCCCTGCTCATACCCTCCGGAAGTATGGCTATCGCGGTGCAGGCAAGGAGATTACTGTCAAACGCACCTCCCCGGCAATAATTTCCGGTTGATGGCCATACAGCTTTCTGGCTCGTCGGGTCAAATTCGCCATTTACAAGCCGCGGCACCAGGCATCCAAAGGCTGCGCCTACCTTGTGAGCGCCCGTGGGAAAATACTTTCCGAGAAGACCTATTATTCTCGCCTTTACTCCGCTTATCTCTTCCGGAATTTCTATAAAATTCACCCCTTTAAACAGTCCGTCGCCTCCCGCCTCTCTGGGATTATTTTTCCACGTAATCCTGAAAAGATTCAACGGGTTAATATCCCACAAACCAACGTCTTTCAGTTTATCTTTTACTTTTTGGGGCACCAGGTCCGGGTTTTTCTGCTGGGCAAAAGTCGGTATTATGATATTTCTTTCCCTGCATCTTTGAATCGTCTTCTCCAAAACTCTTTCTTTATCCATTACAGTCATAAAATTCTCCTCAACAAAAATTCGTTTAATAATTTATTATAGAATATAAACAGCGGACAGCCCAAATAAAAACCCCCTCTCCTTTTTTAAAAAGAGAGGGGGTCTTAAAAACGAACGACAATCAATGGCTTATCATCTCAGTCTTGCCTTTCTTCACATACTTGTCCTTTGATATTTTGCCTATCCTTTTGAAGCCCCACTTCACAAAGTATTTCTTGGTTCCCTTGAACGTCATCGCCTTGAAGTCCGCATCCTCTTCAACGTTGACATCTTTCTTGACAAGTTCATCTTCGGTGAAACTCATGTCATAACTCCTGGCAGCTTCAAAGGTTTTTTCCTTCTTCCCCTTGTAGGAGTCAAAGAACCAGAAACCGTCCTTGTAAAGCTCCACCTTTATCATGACTTTTTCGCCGGCGTATTCTTCCGCCCACTTGTCGTTCACTTTGAAGATATATTTCTTGGTCTGGGGGTCATACCTGAATTGGGCAAGCACAAGCCCGCCCTTGTCGGGCATCATCGGAATTTTTCTTTCCGGGGTAAGTTCATAAAGAACATCGTAGTACCCTTTTTTATCTACACTGTACTTGTAGGCGCCGGCATCAATATATAAACGCATCCACGGGCCCTCAAGGCAAACCTCCATATCCTCTCTTTCCCACGGATAAAGCTTTCGCGCTTTTATCAGTATTTGGGCGTTCCGCCTCCATGTCTGTCCCGGTCTTTCATAACAATGTTCATGAGGAATCTGCTCTCCGTTGGGACCCGGCGTATAAGTCGTATAGCACTCTTCCACATACTCTACGCTGCGGAGGCGCACTTTGGCACTCTTAATATCGGTATCGGAAGGACCGAAAGTAAACCCGGCACAATCGCGAGTATACCATGAATGTCCCATGTAGCGGGCATCCGGCAAATTATATCCATAATCGTTGTGATTGAGACTGTCCACTATCTTGCCAATGTCCACTCCCTGGTCAAAATTAACGTTCTGCGCGGCCGCAAAACTTACGAAGGACATTGCTAGAACCAACGCTGCTATTCTTTTCATTAACTACTTCCTGCATTTCAGAATTGTTTTCTTAATCGAATTGATTTAGGTTTATTATAGCAAATTTTCCGCCACACTTTGAAAAAAGCCGCACAAAAATCATTTCACGGAGATTTATGTTTTTTATCTCAAGGGCCATATTGATTCAAATCAATCAAGCCTAATTTCTCCCAAACAACTCAACGAGGCAAATTACATAACTTAAATTTAACCTTATTTTCTGCAATTTCCGGTAGGAGTTTTTCTATGGTTTTGTTTATTTTAAGTTTGTCTTTTTTCGTCATAACAGGTTCAAGGCTGTTTAACATCATCGTCGCAGCTGAAAAACCGCTTTTCTTTGCTATCAAAAGCCATTTGTAGGCATCCCTTTTTCTACCCTGCGAAAAATATGCCATGCCTAAAAAAAATTGCGCCTGCGATGAACCATAATAAGCCGGTTTTGCAAGATATTTAATTGCCATATTGTAATTTTTGCTTAAAAAATAAGAGTACCCCAAACCCCAATAAGATACCACATTTTCCTTGTTTCTCATCGTTCGTTTATACCAAAAAATAGCCTTTTCATAATCTTTCTTTAAAGCCTCATTGCCCGACACATAAGCGTTTCCCATCCATAATTGCGCTCCTAAAAATCCTTTGTTCGCTGACTTTTCATACCATTTTAGAGCTTTACTGATATCCCTTTCCCCCAAAAAACCGGTTTCATAAAATTGACCCATTTTATATTCAGCTTCAGGGATTCCAAATTCAGCGGCTTCTTTGCACAGAGCAAAAATTTCGTCTTTCGTTTTATTTCCGCATTGCTTTTTTTTATACAGTCTCAAAAGGGGTAAATAGGCATTCAAATACTTCTCTCTACGCGCGCTTTCAAAATATAAACAAGCTTTTTTATAATCTTTCTTGCGCCCCAGCCCATAATAATAAATTAGGCCCAAAACATACTTTGATTCCGCTTTTCCACTTTGTGATTTTGCCAAGTTAAAGGCTATTTTATATTTTTTCCGATTTAAATATGTTAAAGGTGAGCCTTTAGATTCATGGCCACAAGAAACTGCAAATGTGCAAAATATTCCCCAAAATATAATCTTTTTTAACACTACCTATCCTAATCTTCCTTTATATCTTTAACACAGTTTTTTGCAATAGTTGCCGTCCGCATAAAAGAATTTTTGTAAAACAAAACTGGAATTATCAGCAGGGCCACGAGAAATTTTAAAGACAGGCCAAATATTATTGACAATGTTATAAGTAAGCCAATCAAAGCAGTGGCAAGTAAATGATGCAAATCACTGAATTTTTTTCTGTATAATGCTAAAACCATTGTAAAGGCGTATATTAAAGGAAAAAAATCAATAAAATAAAATCCGGGACCTTTCATATTCGCCATTTCCGCAAATATATAAGCGGCCATAAAAACTAAAATTACGCGAAAATAAAACAAAGATTTGCTCATGGCTGAGGCCCTGGCAAATCATAAGGACAAACTATACACGCCTTTTCCGAATGAGTGCACAAAATAGCGGAAGAAACAGCACAAGCAGCGAGGCACTTGCCCGCAGCCGCGGGAGCTACCCCCACACAAGTAGCAACACATGCGGCATATTGTTTTGCATAACACTTTCCGTCCACGACCGGCGTTGAACTAAGATAATCTCCCGGATCAAAAGGTGGATTCAGCCCCGTGCACCCCCTGCAAGTCACTTCTTTGTTTATAAAATCAAGCGATTCGCCATTTGCTGTTTGTCGCAAAACCTTTCCTTTATCATCATAAAGAAGAGTGTTTTCTCTCTGGCCAAAATCTCCAAAAAATTTACGATATAAAATAAACGTACTACCAATAGGAATTACTACCGCTTTAAATCTAAGATTTGTCTTATATTCCCCTGCAAACGTTATAAAGTCAGAACTTCTGTTCTTATATTCTTTCATAATAACGCTGGAGGAATTTAAAACTTCTTCTTTAATCTCTTTCGGAGGCAATGACTTAATATCAAATTGCACACGTCTTATAATGTTAAAGTCAAAATTCTTATATTCTGCTTTGCAAACCTTATTCAGCAGCGGTAAATAATACTTGTATCCATAATCGTTGTGATTGAGACTGTCCACTATCTTGCCAATGTCCACTCCCTGGTCAAAATTAACGTTCTGCGCGGCCGCAAAACTTACGAAGGACATTGCTAGAACCAACGCTGCTATTCTTTTCATTAACTACTTCCTGCATTTCAGAATTGTTTTCTTAATCGAATTGATTTAGGTTTATTATAGCAAATTTTCCGCCACACTTTGAAAAAACAACACCTAAGACCTTATCCTCCATTTGCCAGATTGTGTTTTCCGACAAGTTCTTTTAATGCCCCTATTTCAGGTTTTATCAAGTGTGGTTTCCCTGTGGCTTTCATGGCACTGTTTATGTCTTTAAGACCGTTGCCCGTAATTATAATCGTCACCGTATCGCCATCCTCTATCTTCCCTTCTTTTACCGCCTTTTTCAGTCCCGCGAAAGCGGCAGCTGCCGCCGGTTCTGCAAAAACCCCTGTCTCCCTGCCAAGTTCACCAACAGCATTCAGTATTTCCCTGTCAGAGACCGACACAGCCGCACCCTGAGAATCTTTAATAGACATTACGGCGGAAACCCCGTCTCTGGGAAGACTGACAGATATGCTGTCGGCTATCGTCTTTCCGCTCACAGGTTTAATCTCCCCGTCTCCCTCAAACGCTTTTTTTACAGCGTCGCTGTGCTCCGCCTGAACCGCCACAAGTTTCGGCAACTTTTCAATAAATCCCATTTTGTGAAAATCTATAAACCCTTTCCATAACCCGCTGATTATATTTCCGTCTCCGACCGGAACCACCACCTTGTCAGGCGCTTCCCAATCCAGCTGCTGGCATATTTCATAGGCGCAGGTTTTTTTCCCCTCTCTGGTTAAAGGATTATAGCCGGTGCTTCGATTGTACCAGCCGTACTCCTGAGAAGCCTGAACGCATAAATCAAAAGCATCGTCGTAAGACCCGTCTACCATTATAACCGTCGCGCCGAAAACAAGCAATTGGGCTATTTTGGGAGCAGGGGCAGTCTTGGGCACGAATATAATCGTCTTTATGCCGGTGCCCGCCGCAACACAAGCAAGGGAAGAAGCAGCATTTCCGGTTGAAGCGGTGGTTACTATCTTATGACCAAGTTCAAGAGCTCTTGCCACTACCACCGCGCTGGCTCTGTCTTTAAGAGAAGCACTGGGATTTCTTCCTTCGTCCTTTATATGAAGACTTTCAATACCGAGTCTTTCGGCTATAACTTCGCTCCGGTAAAGAGGAGTAAACCCCACCTCTGGCACAGGCAGTTTTTTGCCGCTTGAAAGCGGAAGAAAATCCATGTACCGCCATATACTCCTATTTCTGTTATTTTCAAGCTCCCTATAGGTAACTCTCTTTTTCAGGAGGTTATAATTGTAAATCACATGAAGATTTCCGCCGCATGAAGTGCAATCGTAATCATTGTCGTCGAAATCATGTTCTTTTCCGCAGTCAGCACATTGAAGCATTTTTATTTTTCTCATTTTCGGGCTCCCTGAATTACCTAACAACCGTTGTTCCGGCTTTTCCCTCCATAGTCTGCGTGAAAAGTTCAGTTTTGGTTATGTGCGCCGCGCTGCCGCCTCCTTTCATAAATTCTATTATCGCCTTTATTTTCGGGCCCATGCTTCCGGGAGGAAATGGACACGGCGTTGAAGAATAAATATCTTCGAGTTCTTTAAGCGACACTTTTCTCAAGTCAACCTGGTTCGGTTTTTGATAATTGAGTTTCGCCCCGTCTTCGCCGGTAAAAATAGTCAAGTAAACTTCCATTTCCTCGCCCCGGGCTTTTGCCCTTTCAAGTAGAGTTTTTCCGAGGAGAGCGGAAGCTAAGTCTTTGTCAATGACCGCTTCCACCCCTTTTAGCGTTTTCACACCTTCCTGCGCGTTGTACTCGATGCCATAATTCGCCTTAGCCACACCGTTTTCGCAAAGGCGGACTTCCACAACAGGTATTCCTCCACCTCCCACGCATATTGGCACTATATCCGCTTCTATGTTTTTTTCTATCACATCTATTTCCACTATTCTTTTAGGGATTGGCGAAGGGACGACTCTTCTCCATATCTCAGTTCCGCCTTCGTCCTTTTTATAAAGTTTCACGTCCCAGCCATTCTGCTCTTTCCTGCGCAATGCTTCTTCCTTGCTATATGAGGGCCCTATGAATTTGGAAGGATTTTTAAAATCGGGGTCATCTTCATCCACCACAACCTGATTTACAGTTTCGGCCACTATTTTATTAATCCCCCTTATCCTCAATTCGTTCATAAGCAACTGCCCTATCATATATCCCATAGCCCCCTGCGTGTCAGCACCGCATACATCCAAAGGCAGGGAGGGAAGTATATGGCGCGAATATTCCGCTCTAAGAAGAACATTGCCTACTTGGGGCCCGTTGCCGTGAGTAAGGATATAAATATCGTTAGGATTATTCTTAATGATATCCGATACAAACTCGCAGGTTTTTTTGGTTCTCTGCCATTGAAGAGCGATATCCGGATTCACTGCCTTTCCGGTCTGAGGGTCCTTCAACCCTACCGGAGCAACTTCATTTCCGCCAAAAGCAAATATTCTTAATCGTTTATTTTTCATAGTCCATCCTTTTACTAAAATTTAGGTGTATATCACCTTCCGTCAGGTATGAGGTCGGACATGGTCAAAGCCATAATGGCTTTTTGAACATGAAGCCGATTCTCCCCCACATCATAGATGATTGACCTTGGGCCACTCGCCACTTCATCTGCGACTTCATGCCCCCTGTCAATCGGCATGGGATGAATGAACAAAGCGTTATTTGTCGACTTCATTTTGTCCGTATCGCAAATCCAATCGGCATATCTGAGCGCCTTTTCAATCTCTTCCTCCTTGCGAAATTCCCCATCGCGATAGGCGTTCGGACTCATCCAGTTTCTCACATACACCACATCCGCATTTTTATAGCCATGGACAGGATTGTGGGTAATTTCAAATTTCTGTTCGTTCTCTTTGCAACGTTGGCGCGCATATTCAACAACATCGGGGTCAAGGTCATATCCTTCAGGATAAGCAAGGGTTATGGACATTCCGAATCTTGAATACAAAAGCAGGGCTTCCTGAACGGAGCACCAGCTCCTTGCCAACGCCCCATGCCCCCATTTTAACAAAAGCTTCTTCCCCTTCAAACTTTCCCCAAGATGTTCCTGGAGTCCCATAATATCAGCCAAACCCTGGCATGGATGGTATTTATCATGAGCCATTGAAACAACGGGAATGTCCGCCCATCTGGCGTATTCTCTCAGGAGATTTTCTCCTTCACCATAACAAGAGAGTTTATTTTCCAATATTCTGATTCCAATCCCGCAGGCATATCTTGACATGATTCTGGCGGCGTCCTCTATTGTTTCGCCAGCTGATTTTTTGGTTTTAAGCCTCATGCCTCCGGGCTCAAGATATTGTGCATGCCCACCCAGTTCGGTCGCCGCGCATTCAAATGATTGGCGCGTCCTGACTGAAGGATTGTAAAAAAACATGAAAAAGGTTCGGTTTTTCAAAACTCCCGTGTATCTGGAAGAAAACCTGTTTTTCTTCATATCCTTCGCGAGTTCCAGAACAGCTTTTATCTCCTCCATTTTCCAGTCTCTGGTGCAGATCAGGTCTTTGCCAAACAAATTAACCGCTTTCAAAGAATCTCTCAATAATATCTCGCTGTTTTCCATAAACACCTCCTAAACCAACATCTCCTAAGAAAAATTACAGCCTTCCCCCCATAAGCATCGCCATTATTGCTTTGTGAGCGTGCAGGCGGTTTTCCGCCTCGTCTATTACTACCGACTGCGGACCGTCAATAACATCATCCTCAACCTCCTGACCGCGGTCGGCTGGCAGGCAATGCATGTAAATACCATTTTTGTCAACCAATTCCATTTGTTTCCTGCTTGTTTTCCAGGAACGCGCAGCTTCATTTACTTCCTTCGCCTTTTCATGGTCGGCCCTTTTGACAATCTTTCCCGTTTCGTCCATGTAATTAAAGCAGTATGTGGAACCCCACGATTTTGGATAAACGACATCAGCACCTCTAAACCCTTCTTCAAAATCATTCACAATTCTAAAAGCGCTATTGTTTTTTTCAGCGTTTTTTTGGCATGCTTCTATAACCCGGGAATCCAGTTCAAAACCTTCGGGATGTGCAAGCGTCACTTCCATTCCCATTTTTGTCGCGGCAAGCACAACGCTTTGGGGGACCGCCCTGGGTTTTTCGATGGAACCTGAATACGCGAACGACATTGTCAACTTTACCCCCTTGAATCCGCCAAATTTTTCCCTGATAGTTATTAAATCGGCAAGAGCCTGAGTAGGATGATATTTGTCGCATTCCATGTTTATTATCGGAATGCCCGCGTACTCGGCAAATTCTTTCATTGTGTCGTTGGCAAAACCGTAAATCCAGTTTGCCGGGGGTCCGTACATTCTTATCGCTATGGCATCTCCAACCCTGCTCAACATTTCGGCGACATCCTTGATCCTTTCCGTTTTGTATGGAATATCAAACCCCTTTCTCGCCGGCGTATATGTCTTGCCGGGTTCCAGGTCAACCGCAAAGCCGCCCAGCTGTTGTATTCCGGCAGCAAAAGTGCTGCGGGTTCTGAGCGACTGATTAAAAAACATCGTAAAAAGGGTCCTGCCACGCAGAACACTTGTCGTATCCTCATTCATGGCATACCTGCGCTTCAACTCCAGAGCCACCTCAATAAGCGACTCCCATTCTTCCCGAGTATAATCCATTTCGGCATCTATCCAGTCCCTACCGTAAAATTTATTTGTTCGCATTTTTATCTCCTTTCCGTTTAAGGTAAAACAGAATTCCGGCTTTTGTTTTTATATTATTAAATATCGTTCGCCAAACACAAGGGGAAACTCGTTTGGGCAATACTTCGCATTCAGCAAATCACATAATTTCTCTTAATCTTTCCTTTCTCTTATCAAAATCCCAAGCGCCTTGTTCGAAATTCTGAATATTCCGCCGGCTCCAGCCACATACAGGTATTTCTTTGTTGTCTGCAACGCCTCGACTCTGGGAGTAATGTAAAAAGAAAAAACCTTCCTCTCACGTAAACCATCATACACCAAAATTTCTCCATCCAGGTAAGACGCCAGAAACAGGTATTTTCCATCCGTGGAAAATTTAATTGACCTTGAGTGCGGAGGAATTTTTATGCGTTTTACGACCTCAAGCGTCCTTGCGTCAAACTTAAAAAGAATTCCCCTGAAAATAGCGGGGGCATAGACAAATTTTCCATCAGGCGAAAAGGCAAAATCAAAAAAAGCGTTTCTTACCTTCCATGTGCAATCGCTTCTGCTTTTTAATCTGAAGGTTTTTTCGTCCAGCTCCGCCAGCGGATATTCAGTATACATCGAAAGAAAAAGACTTTTTCTTGAATGATTCGGTTTTACCACGAAAATATGCGTGCTCGGCCATATTCCGTCTTTTCCCGAAAGTTCGACAACGCGTTTTATTTCCTGTTTATTTACATCATAAACGAAAATCCCCGGATTTATGTTGCTCGCCGCATAGACAAGACCCCGGGTGCAATCATGGAAAACGGAGAAAATTTCCCTCACCGGCTTCCCATTGATTCTTGAAGGCAATTTTATCTCCCTGAAGTGACTGGTTCCAGGTATATATTCTCTCAGCGAAGAACCGTGCCACGGGGCAAAAAATATTTTTTCCGGACAACTGGAAGACTGTCTCTTATACACATCTGACGCTGCCGACGAATTAGACGGTGTAGATCTCGGTGGTCGCCGTATCATTAA
>CALEIX010000241.1 GCA_937898825.1 uncultured Elusimicrobia bacterium
TTCGTCGGCAGCGTCAGATGTGTATAAGAGACAGGAGTTTTTCCTCCTCCACCGGCAAAACTGTATTCTATTTTCGTTCTGTAGCCGAAAATCTCTGTTGACGGATAAAACTTTTCCAGTTTGACAGTTTCCTTTATGGATTGATAAAGAAGTTCTTCGGCGAGTTTTCTTTTGATTTCAGTTTGCAGAGGATAGTCCATTGTCTGCCACGGCGAGCAGATTAAATAATGCTCCTCCTTTGGGGTTATCCTTCGAGAAGAGGGGTTTATAATTTCAACAAGTTCTCCTTCTATGTAGTTTCGCTTTTCTTTGACGATTTTTATCCTTGCCGTTTCGCCAGGCAATACTCCGTAGCAGAAAACAACCTTGCCTCCGCGTCTTCCCAACGCCTTGCCCTCACCCACAATCTTTGTAAATTCGAGGACAATTTCTTTTTTGCCTTTAATAGTGTTTACCATAGTCATATATTTAATATAATTTAGAATGGAATGGAAAGTTTTGAAAATGAACCTGAATATTAACAAAGTAAAATTTGTTGTTTTTACCTCGGTGCTTTTTATGCTTCCCTTTGGAGTGCTGAGCTATCATTTTATGAATGTGAGCAAAAGTATCGCTCGCGGAAATCAAAGTGAAAAAGTGGCTTTAAGGGTGAAAACTGTTTCAAAGTTAAGTGCCGATTTTCTTTTTTCGAGGTACAAGTTTATAGAAAAAGTAAAGAGTGGCGGATTTAAACGCTGGAAAATCGGAAAGCAGAAAAAATACCTTGAGGAAGAAATTCGCCGCAATAACAGAGACTATAAGGGTTTTGCAGTTTTTAATGGCAGAAAAAAGGTTTTTGACGTTGAGAATTTGAATGTTGAAAAGAGTATTCTGGATAAAGTTCTCAGAAGTTCGCTTTCAATGGGTTCGGTGGAATTTTCGCAGGAAGAACCGCCTGCCTTAATTATAGCAGAGCCACTGTTTTCTGGAAAATCTACCAAAAAAATAATTCTCTGCGCTAAAATAGATTTATCGCCTTTGGCTGATTTAGTAAGGAATTACAATATGGGTGGCAGGGGCGAGATAGGTATTATTGACGCGGGAGGGCAAATTATAGCGGATTCTGTTGGCAGGTCCATAATGAAGCCGGGCGTTAAAGTCTCTGCTCAAATCATTTCCAATATTGAAAAAGCGGTGAATAAGGGTAAAAGTTTTTCTTATTCGTATTTGCGCCTGAAGGAACATAAAGATAATTTAATTGTGATTGCCAATATCCCCGGCTCGCAATGGTGGGTTTATGAAATATCCAACTTTACTGGCTATGATTATTACTCGAAATGGGCAAAAAAGGTTGTTTGGAAGGGGATAATTTTGATTTTTGTATTTGGCTTTATCTCACTTAAATTTGCGGAATTCTGGGTGAGTGGAAAAGTGGGTCCTTCGGCTTAGGGAGCGATGGGATAAAAGTCCCTTGAGGTTTTTCGGGATGTATATTAAATAATAAGTATGCGTTTTTGGGTAATTAGTCTATTCATTTTTTCTTTATTTCCCACTTTTGTTTTTTCTTCTTCCATTGAATCCAATCGCAGCAATGCTGGTTCATTTTTTGACGGGAATTCCGCGTCGGATTTATTGACTGCGCCATCTCCGAAAGATAACTATGCGGCGCTTAAATTTGTCGAGGAGATGCGCCAGGTTATGTCTTCCGGCAGATGGAACGGAAGCATTCCGGAAACAAGACATTTTATTTTCAAGAGTTCCGAAGGGGGCATTAGCGCTCAGGCGCAAAGCGTGGGTCTTGAGGGTTTTTTGTGGACGAAGAAGGAATTGGAAAATAAATACGGCACAGACAAGTTTATTCATCATTTGAATGATTATTTCGTGTATCTGGATGATTTATTGAGACCCGTTTCCTGGACGGGAGAGCTAAGGCCTGTCTCTTATACACATCTCCGAGCCCACGAGACCTCTCTACATCTCGTATGCCGTCTTCTGCTTG
>CALEIX010000242.1 GCA_937898825.1 uncultured Elusimicrobia bacterium
AAACAATATACTCAGGATTTATTCTTTCAAAAACCCTTTTTTCAAGAGCATCGGCAGCCCCGTGATGACTGACGCAGAATATATCGCTGGGCAAAAGATGTGGTGCAAACTCATCTATGTATCTCCAGGTCAAATCCCTCGCATCCGAACCAAATATTGCACTCTTGCCAGGAGTTGTAACCTTCAACACCAAACATCCATCATGAATCATTCTATTTTCTATTTGACTTATATTCCCGGGCGGGTTCAACACAAAAATCTGTGCTTCCGGAACATCTTCTAAAAAATAAAGGGGCTTCTCCGAACGGGACACCTTCTTTATCGGAATTCCATAGTTATCTATTGCATAAATCAGATTAAAATACTCATTATAATTTTCTGGCTCGCTTTCCACCTCCTCCTTTCTCAATTCATAAGGCGTTACCCATACCTCTTTTATCTCAATGTTTTTCCCATCTTCGGCGCCGGTTAAAACATTTGTTATCTCTGCCCGGTTATTTTCGCAGGTAAAGACAATTTTCTTGCCTTTTCTTTCTAAAACAGCGAGCCGGGGAACAAGTAATACATTTTTAAATTCTCTTATGATAATTTTAACTCTGGCGAACATTCCGGGTTTAAGAATGTGTCCGGGATTGGGAATGGTAATTTCAACTTTTAGTTTTCTGGTTATCGGGTTGACCGCCGGAGCGACGCTGGTTACAATTCCTTTGAAAACCCTGTCGGAATAGGAATCAACTCTAATTTCTGCCGGCTGCCCTTTCTTGACTTTTCCAATATCCGGCTCGCTTAAATGGACAAGGACTTTTACCTTATCCATATCGGCAATCGTCGCCACAGGCTCCCGGGGCATTGGTTGCGCAGGAAAAACTGCTTCGCCCAAATCGGCAAAATACATTGTCACCACCCCGTTTATGGGCGATTTTACCTCAGCTTCGGAAAATTTCAGAGCTTCTTCATCTCGATCGATAAGGGCAACAACTTGTCCTTTTTTTACCCTGTCCCCTTCATTCTTTATTTTTTCAATAAGTTTTCCCGGGACCTTGGTATAGACATTAACCTCTTTTTGACCGTGAATTTCCCCCGTCAGCGAAATAAATTTATTAATGTTTCCTCTTTTCACTCTCGCTGCCTTTACGGCAACAGCTTTTTCAATCCCTTTTTTTCCGCCTGCTTCTTCGATTTTTCTGCTGCACCCGGACAGGGACATGGAATAAACCATGGAAAACAGAAAAAAAAGTCCTGCCAGTTGCCTGACTTCCAGGTTCCTTAAATTTGAATGCATTTTTTTACCTCCTTCAGTATTTTCGTAATTTACTATACATAATTCAGCACTATTCTCCGCGTAATCCGTAATCCCAAATGGCACTCCCTGTATTCTCTCTTTATTCATTTTTGTGTTCTCTTTCCGACTGCTTTCTGTAATTGCGCCAAAGCGACATTGTAATCAAAAAGCGCCTGTGAATACTCGGTTTCGGCCTGAGTCAGGGCCAGCTGGGTTTCTCTTAAGTCAAGATCAGATACCAGTCCTCTTTCATATCTTTTCCGAATAATCTCCAGATTTTTTTTAGCCACTGAAACATTTTCATTCTGCGCATGGATTCTTTCTTCTGCTTCTTTCAAATCCAGATATATCTTTTCTATCTCAAGGTTTATTCCTTTCTTTAGCTGATCATACGCTATTTTTACCTGGGAGAGTTGAGCTTTTGCCTGTTTGATCCGGCCCCGGTTTGAAAAACCATTAAAAAGTGGAAATGTTAAGTAACAACCCGCATTCCATGATTTATCCCATTCGTTTTCAAAATAAAAAGGTTTTTTATACTCATAATTGCCGACCACCGCCAGATCAGGGCGGGTTTCCACTCGTGCTAATTTCAGGGAAGATTCAGCCATTTTCCTTTGAATAACCACCTGTTTAATTTCAGGGCGGTTTTTCAATGCCTGTTTAACGGAGTTTTTTAGATTCATTTCGGTTTTATCAGAATCAAAATTTAACTCTCCTTCAATTTTCCAGTCATTATCATTACTTACATTTATCAGGTTATATAGCGCTTTCGTAGCCAGTTTCAGTTCATTAGCCGCTTTGATTTTTCTCGTTTCGGCATTGACCAGCAAGACTTTGACCCTATCAACATCTACGGATGAAACCTTTCCTTCCCTGTAAAAACCCTGGGTAACCCGATAGTGGTCTTCCATTACCTCCACTGCTTCTTCGGCAATCTCCAGAAATTTTTTAACGAGAAGAACAGAATAAAAAGATTTCTTTACACTGAAAATAATCTCGCTTTCGACCTGGTTATATTTGGCCTCAGTCAGATTGTAATTCAGAGAGGTCATTTTATAACCAAGCCGAATTTTTCCCCATGTGAAAATCGGCTGGGATAGTGATAAGGATGCGGAGTAATTATTTTCTTCGCCCATCTTATACTGAAAGGTGTCGTATCCGTAAAATCTTACCAGTGAACCCGTACCGCCCTCCGGTTGAAGTAGCATCGTGGTCATATCGAGCGTCGGAGCTTCCGAAATCTTGGTATAAGACGCTGACGCTGTAAGAGATGGAAGAAACCGACCAAATGCTTCCTGTCTTTTTCCCTGTGCTTCAACCAGTTTCTTTTTGGTAATCCTTATGAGATGATTATTCTTCAAAGCCAGATCTATGCATTTTTGAAGAGTAAGGACCTCCTGCGAATAGAGTGAAGAAAGATTCGATATCGCCAATAGCAGAATGCTGGCAAATAAAATTAAAATACTTTTTCTCATTTTTTATACCCCTTATTTTCTGAGTTCTTATCTGCTTTTTGTGTTTTGTTCATAGAATATATCCACCATCTTCGCAAAACCTCTGATTATTATGTCTTTATCTTTCGCATCCAAAGATTTAACTATAGATTTAATTCCTTTCCTGCGGTATTGTTGCACTCCGCTTACCAGTTTCCGGCCGGAAGAAGTGAGCGCTACCAGTACAACTCTTCTATCTTCTGGAGTTCTTTTTCTCATAGCAAGTTTGTCTTTTATCAAACCGTCGATTACTCCCGTAAGCGCGGTTAAATTAATACCCGTCTCTTTGGATAGTTCAGTCATTTTGCAGGAACCATGCTCACCCAAACAGATGAGTGTCAGGCCCTGGTGAAAGGATAGTTTAATTCCCATTATCCGTTTCGGAATAGTAAATCGCATTCCTTTCATAATCTTGGGGATACAGCTTTCAATTACCTTTACATAATCATCAGTCGATAAATGCTTCATTTCAAGACCTTCTTGTTAAAATATTCCATCTCTGGAATATTTTACTTTATAAGTTTCTGTTTATCAAGAGCCCGCGTTCGCTCATCAGAGATGTCTCCACCAAACAAACAGCGAGCTTGCCCGCCGATGCAGCGGTGGCGGAAACAGACAGTCCATAAAAGACGTAACTGCTCGCCCCGTTAGAAGTAAGTCCGCCTAAGGCGGACTGTCCCTGTAGGGACTTCTAACGGGGCAAGCCCCTGGCGCGCCTAAATGGCACAAGTTCACAGGAACACAAGAGCACAGGAACACAAGAGCACAGGAACACAAGAACACAAGAGCACAAGTTACAAGTCGGAAATCGGAAGGCACAAGTCACAGGAACACAGGAACACAAGTAGCGTAACCCTTTGTCGTTCCCGCACAAGCGGGAACCCAGAAACAAAAGTGAATTTGTCTTTTATTCTTCCAATCTCGTTGAGCCCTGTTTGCCGTTTGTTTGGCGGATGCTCTGCAACTACATTAATTTTTTGCGTAATCTGCGTTTCAATATTTTTTAATCGCAAAATGCGCAAAATCAGACTAATCGCAGATTACGCAAAATTGAACGCAAAATACGCTAAAACCACTAATTGCAGATTATGTTAAGCGCAAAATCAATAATACTATAGAAAACACTAAATTTTGCGTCCTTTGCGACTTCAACGCTTTTTGCGCCCTCTGCGTGAATTTTACCCCGCAGGTTTCTCCGCCAAAACCACATTGAACCCAACCTACGGGGTAAAATTCTTTTGCGTCCTCTGCGCAAGGCTAAAGCCTCACACTACGGCCTCGCACATGACTTTGGCGGGGAATTGAATAGATTAAAAATATTCCTTTATATTTACGATTTTTTTTGCTAAATTTTTTACATGTGTGAAAAAATAATGCCGTTATGGCAGAAAGGAAGGGTATATTATGAAATATAGAAAACTTGTCGCCTTGCCAGCGGCGCTTATATGTGGATTGTTATTGTTTTCAGCCTGCTCCAGGATATCCGCTGATGAAGCGTTGGTAAAACTGCAAAAGGGCATGACGGTGGAAGAAGTTAAGGATGCCATAGGCAGTCCTTCAAGAAGCGAGGACCTGGGCGAAAATAAAAAGCTGTATATATATAAAGCGGATAAAGGCTATATCGTGGTTTTTTTGGTTGATGGGAAGGTGAAAAACTTTAACCGTACGGATAGGATTATTCACAGATAAATTTTGCGGACTCGCGCTTTTTTCGTGCTAAATCTGCAATATACCATGGCGCCTCGGGACAACCAAACCCTGGCGCAAACGCGTGGTTGCAGTATAAAAGACATACTATATTTTTTTAGGGGTTAAGGATTCTATGCGGGAAGTGGACCTGAGGGGGATCGCCTGTCCGCCGTTGCAGTAGTGGCGGAAACCCCTGACCTCCTCGCTGCCAGCTTCGTCCTCGATGGCTTGGAAAAGCAAAGGAGTAAGCGTTGCCGCCATAGCGCCTCGCTTGATTTTTTTGGACTTGCGGATGTTCAGGGGTTCTTAGCGGGAAGTGGACCTGAGGGGGATCGAACCCCTGACCTCCTCGCTGCCAGCTTCGTCCTCGATGGCTTGGAAAAGCAACTGTCTCTTATACACATCTCCGAGCCCACGAGACCTCTCTACATCTCGTATGCCGTCTTCTGCTTGAAAA
>CALEIX010000243.1 GCA_937898825.1 uncultured Elusimicrobia bacterium
GTTCCTATCAGTCTGATGCCGAAGTTTTCCACGAGCACCTTGGCCACCCCGGGCGAAATGAAAGCCGGCAGGGTCGGCCCCAGTCTTATGCCCTTGAAACCCAGGTAAAGCAGAGCGAGAAGTACTGTGACCGCTTTCTGCTCATACCACGCTATGTCAAAGGCTATCGGAAGTCTGTTGACGTCGCCTAAGTCGAAGATCTCCTTGAGTTTGAGAGCTATGACCGCAAGTGAATAAGAATCGTTGCACTGACCAGCATCCAGCACCCTGGGTATTCCCCCGATGTCCCCAAGTTTCAGTTTATTATAGCGGTATTTGGCGCAGCCGGCGGTAAGTATTACAGCCTCTTTCGGAAGGTTACGGGCAACCTCTGTAAAATAGGACCTTTCCTTATGTCTTCCGTCACAACCTGCCATGACCACAAACTTTTTAATAGCGCCCGACTTCACAGCCGCAACCACCTTGTCTGCAAGGGTCATGAGCTGATTGTGCGCAAATCCTCCCACTATCTCGCCGGTTTCCAGTTCCTTTGGGGGCGCGCATTTCTTAGCAAGCTCTATTATCACCGAAAAGTCCTTCTTACCGTTTTTCACTTCTATATGTCTTGTGCCCGGATAGGCAGCTTCACCAGTGGTAAAGAATCTGTTTTTGTAAGATTCCCGCACCGGTACTATGCAGTTAGTAGTCATTAGCACTGGACCATTGAAGGATTCAAACTCTTCAGCCTGTTTCCACCATGAGCCGCCGTAATTCCCCTTGAGATGAGAATATTTTTTTAAGGCGGGATAATAATGCGCGGGAAGCATCTCGCCGTGGGTGTAAACATCTACTCCCGTTCCATCCGTCTGCCTGAGAAGTTCTTCCATGTCCTTGAGATCATGACCGGATATGAGAATGCCGGGTTTTGTTCCGACGCCAATGCTTACTTTTGTTATTTCCGGATGGCCGTAAGCAAAGGTATTAGCTTCGTCAAGCAGTGCCATGACTTTCACCGCGTATTCTCCGGTTTTGAGGACCATTTTCACGTAATCGTCGGTCGGCATTTCCTTGTTCATCGCGTCAAGCGCTTCGAAAATGAAAGAGTAAATTTCTTTGCTTTCCTTTCCGAGCACCGCGGCGTGCTCTCCGTACGCGCCTATGCCCTTCAGGCCGTACAGGATTATGGTCTTGAGCGACCTGATGTCCTCGTTTTCGCTGTATTTCAGTATGGAGGCATCCTTCGCCTTTGCGAGCATTTCCTCCTTGCCGGCGGCGCTCCAATCAAGCAGGGGATGGCTGACTCCCGCGGCGTAGGCGGCCTTCATTTCGTCCCTTAATTCCAGCGCTTGCTTTATATACTCGCTTACGCTGTTTTCGTCGAAATTGACGTTGGTTATCGTCACAAACAGCGACCTCAAGAGAAACCTCCCGTATTTCGCGTCAACATTATATCCCCTTTCCGAGGCTGCCATGGCCATGCCCCTCAAGGCATACACAAGCAGGTCCTGAAGGTTTGCTGTGCTCTCGCTTTTACCGCAAACTCCGCGCATTGTACATCCTTGGTTTTTCAGTGTTTCCTGGCATTGATTGCAAAACATTGACATTTTACTTTCCTCCTTTAATCTTTTGATTAAGATTTTTCACAGTCAGGTTTTTCAACTTCTTATTCATCAATCTGGCTATTTCATTCATTTCCCTCCTTAAAATGCAGATTTTGTAATTCGGACAGGGCTTTCCGCGCAGCACACAATTTGAAAGCCGAAACCTGCCCTGAAACAACTCAATTATTTCCAGTATGGAAATTTCGCTCTCTTTTTTAAGTGGAAAGACCCCCCCACCAACTCCTTTAACACTCCCGACTATGCCGGCATTAGATAATCTCCCGAATATTTTTCTGGCAAATCGGTATGGCACTTTTTGAATCCGTGCGATTTCTCTTACAGGCATTGAGGAGCCTTTTCTATACAAAGTCATAAGCAACCTTATGGCATAATCGCTGTCTTTGTTCAGAACCTGCATCAAAGCCACTCTTCGCTCAAAATGTTTCCTCTTATTCCGACCACGATTTCTTTTACTGGCACTTTCCTTCTCGCTTTTGATGCCGCTTCCCGGACTATGGAAATAATGCCTGAGCAACAAGGCACTTCCATCCTCAGAATCGTAATCGTGTTCACCTTAGATTCGTCAATAAGAACCCTTATCTTGTCTATGTATATCTCAATGCCCTTGTCAAGCTTCGGGCAGGCAACAATCAGAGACTTACCTTTCAGGTATTTTGAATGGAAATCTCCCAGGGCATAAGCTGTGCAGTCAGCGGCCACCAGCAGGTCTGCTCCCGTAAAGTACGGTGCGGCGGGCGAAATTAGGTGCAGCTGCACCGGCCACTGCCGGAGGGCGCTTTGAACCGGAACAGCGTGCGATTCTTCATCAGTCTTCTCTTCTTTTCCGGAAAAATCCCTCATCATGGATCCGGGACATCCGCAGACCATTTTTTCTTCGCTCATTTTTATCTCCATGTTCTTCTCCCTGAGAAAAGCGAGGGCCTGCTTGTAGTAAGTCGTCTGACCGTGGTCCCTGAGATGCTTCAGGTGAGCATTCACGGTATTTTCCCCTTGCTTGATTATGTTCTCCATGACTTTCACTTCGTCGTACTTTTCGGCTTCCCTTTCCACCACTTTCAGCGCGCCCTTTGGGCATTCCCCCACGCAGGCACCGAGCCCGTCGCAAAGAAGGGCGCTGACAAGCCGCGCCTTGCCGTCTATAACTTGAAGGG
>CALEIX010000244.1 GCA_937898825.1 uncultured Elusimicrobia bacterium
TTCAAGCAGAAGACGGCATACGAGATGTAGAGAGGTCTCGTGGGCTCGGAGATGTGTATAAGAGACAGGTATTGAAGAAGAGAATTTTCAGGAAAAGGAAGAAATGGCCGCTTTTCAGCAAATTCGAAAAATCGCAAGATTTATCCGCATTTTGCAAAAAACTCTACACTGAAAGAGAGAGGCATTACAAAAAAGCGAATATAATTGTATTCGTAAACGCTCTCGGCGAGAAAGAAACGGCCGAAAAAATCCTGAAAAAAATACGAACCAAACATGAAATTTGAAATCAATTTTACGGAGCGCACGGAGTTTAAAATAGTGAACGGAATTGAGAAAATCCGCCTGGGCTTGAGTTGCGACAAAATATGCCTTGTGACCGATGAATTTTGTGTTAGAAGGTTCGCCGATAAGATAGGGTGCATTCGCAGTTCTGCCGGCAAGGGGGATTTTTTTGTTTATTCGATTCGAGGGGAAGAAGGAAAGAGCCTGGAGGAGTACGGAAAATTTGTTGGGTTTTTATTTAAGAAAAAATTCTCCAGAAATTCCGCGATAATATCTTTCGGTGGCGGAAGTATAAGCGATTTTTCCGGTTTTGCCGCTGCTACATACATGAGGGGAATAAAACTTATTTCAATTCCCAGCACTTTTCTGGCTCAAATAGACGCTTCGCTCGGCGGGAAAAATGCATTGAACTTAGGGGGCTTTAAGAACATAATAGGTTTGTTTAAAAATCCTGAGTTGGTTGTCTGCGATTTATCTCTGGTGAACGGCGAAGACATTTCACGGGCGGCAGGTGAAATAATAAAATATATTTTTCTCTTGCGGAAAAGTTTTCCCCCGCGCGTGCGCAGGTATTACCTGTCTTTGAAGAAAGGAAACAAGAAGGTTTTGAAACGTGCTCTGGAAAAGTTCGCGAAGATAAAAATGAGATTAGTCGCTGAAGACCCGCGTGATATCATGGGTTTGAGAGAGAAACTTAATCTCGGACACACGGCGGCGCACGCTTTTGAATACGCGCTTAAAAACCGAATAAGCCATTCTGACGCTGTTTTGTGGGGGTTAAGGTACGCTTATGTTTTGAGCAGAATGCTGCTTGGCCTTTCCGAAGATTTTAAAAGGGATGCCGAAACAATGCTGAGATTGGAGAAAAGCGGGACGAGCTTAAAAGGCTGTTCCTGTGAAAGGTTCTTGAGAGGGGTTTCCGCCGATAAAAAGAACCGGGGTCTTGACAACAGATTTCTTCTTTTCAAAGGGAAAGGCGATATTGTCCGGGTTGAAAATGTAAGCCGCCAGGCGCTTAAATTGGCTTTGAACGGGGTGAAAAATGAATATATTGGTTATTAACGGGCCCAATCTGAATTTGCTGGGCGAAAGAAAAAAAGAAATTTACGGAATTTATTCTCTTGAAAAAATAAATCGGGAAATAAAGAAAAGATTTAAAGGTATTTCTTTCAAATTTTTCCAAAGCAACCACGAAGGAATTATTATAGATTTGCTGCATAAATACAGAAGGTGGGCGGATTGGCTTATAATAAACCCCGGTGCGCATGCGCATTACAGCTATGCTATAAGAGACGCCATAGAGGCTTCCGGCTTAAAGGCACTGGAGGTGCACTTGTCGGACATAGACAAAAGGGAACCTTTCAGAAAAAAATCGGTCATAAAGGAAGTTTGCAAAAAACAGATAAAAGGAAAAGGATTTGTGTCCTACATCGAGGCTGTCAAATTTTGCCTTTCGTATGAAAAGAATAATTCCTCCACCCGATAAGGCGATTTCGCACAGAGCTTTGATTCTGGCCTCGTTGTGCCCGGGTGAAAGCGTTTTGAAGAATGTATCGCTTTGCGAAGATGTAGAGCACACCATAAATTGCCTTAAGAAAATGGGCGTTTGGATGGAGAGAAGGGGGAATGTTGTCAGAATTAAAGGAGGGAATTTAAAGACTGAAAATCTTAGACTTTATTGCGGCGGCTCCGCTTCGACCATGCGTTTCTTATGCGGCTTATTGTGCGGCTTGGGCGCTGAAAACGTCATTCTGGATGGTGATGAGACTTTGAGGAAAAGGCCGATGAAGCAATTGGCGAATTTACTTTTGGCGGCGGGCGCCAGTCTACAATTGAGAAGAAAGACATGGCCCCCGATAATTATTGAGAAGTCATTTCCGCGAGAGAAAAATTTTTTTGGAGGTGTCGTAAGCGCTCAAGTAAAAACCGCTCTTTTATTTAATGGTTTAGTTTCTTCTAAAAAAAGTGTTATTGTGGAAAAGTATCCCAGCCGCACTCATACGGAAAACCTATTGAAGCTTTTCGGAGCAGACATATCTTTTTCGGGTAGAAGGATAGTTATAAGAAAGTCAGGGCTTTCGCCGGCGAATCTGAAAGTGCCTGGAGACTTTTCATCAGCTGCCCCATTCGTCGCCGCAGCCGTTTTGAAAAAAGGCTTGGCCATTAAAATCGAAAAGGTCGGGTTGAATGAGGGACGAATTGGATTTTTGAGGGTTTTAAAAAGAATGGGCGCCCGGGTTGAATGTCATGTTGCGGAAAGATTCCCTGAGCCTTGCGGAACTATTCATGTCGCTTATTCCCCGGCGTTGAAAGCCACCAAAGTAGAAGCTGAGGAAGTTCCTTCTTTAATAGACGAAATACCCCTTTTATCCCTTGTTATGGCACGGGCAAAAGGGCTTTCGGTCATAAAGTCTGCCAACCTTCTCAGAATCAAAGAAAGCGACAGGCTTAAAGCCGTGAATGTCGTTTTAAAAAAAGTCGGGGTGGAAAACAAAATTCGTGGTGGCAGCTTGTTCATAAAAGGCGGAGGGTTCAAGGGGAGGTTAAAACATGACGGCTTCGGCGACCACAGGATAATTATGGCGTTGCATGTATTGAAAATTCTGGGCGCTGCCGAGGTAAAAATAATTGGTAAAGGGAAGACGGACAAGTCGTATCCGAACTTTAAGCGCGATTTTTACCGCATTTAAGGAAAACCGATAAGGTTTTTATTTGGGCGGCTGGAAAACAGGAAAGGCGCGGGTAGGAAAATTCGTTTTTTCGAAACCGTTTTGGTGGTTTATAATAGAAAAAGAAACTTAAAAAATATACAATAGTATACTATGCATCGGAATATCGAGGAGATTTTGATTACCGAAGAAGAGATACGCAAACGCGTCAGAGAGCTATCTCAAAGAATTTCGAAAGATTACAAAGATAGGTGCGTCACTTTTATCGGCGTTTTGAAGGGGAGTTTCGTTTTTCTTTCGGATATACTGAAGAATTTGACGATAGACTGCAACGTGGATTTTATCGGTCTTTCTTCCTATGAAGGCACCAAATCCACCGGAATTGTGAGAACTGTGTTGGATTTGAAGGAAAATATTCAGGATAAGGATGTGATTATTGTGGAAGATATCGTGGACTCCGGTTTGACCGCAAATTATTTGATTCACAACTTCAGAACCAGACGTCCAAAATCCATAAGGATATGCACTCTCCTTGACAAGCCGGCGGCGAGAAAAATTTATGTGCCGGTAAAATATAAAGGATTTTCCATACCAAATAAGTTTGTCGTCGGCTACGGACTGGACTATAACGAAAATTACAGAAATCTGCCGTACATAGGCGTTCTTAAAAAATCCGCAATCAAAAAGGAAGATTTATGCCAGTGATAAAAAAGAAACCCGATTTCAATTTCAAGCAGTTGATATTCTGGATTTTGACTTTCGTGCTTTTTATAGCCCTTTATAACAGCTTTAAAGGCATGGAGCAAATAAAGCAAATTCCATATTCAACATTCAAAGAAAAAGTTAAGAAGGGGGACATCGTCAGCGTCAAAGTGGCGCAGGACCTGATAAAGGGGGAGATGAAGGAGGGTGGAAAAACCGTTAAGTTTAAAACCGTGCCTCTTGCAGATTCCAAACTTGTAGAGGATATGGAAAGGAGCGGAATCAAGGATTTTTCCGCCGAGCCGGACAGAAGCTGGATAATGAGTCTTGTGCTGAATGTAGGATGGATAGCATTGTTTGTTTTTTTGTGGTGGTTTTTGTTTTTCAGGCAGGCTTCCGTCGGAGGAAAGCAGGCTATGAGTTTTGCGAAATCAAGGGCACGTCTACATGACCCCAAAAAACAGAAGGTCACTTTTGCCGATGTGGCCGGTTGCGACGAAACAAAGGAGGAGCTCGGGGATATTGTTGAATACCTTAAAAACCCGCGCAGGTACAGAGAATTGGGGGGAGTGCTTCCGAAAGGCGTTCTGCTTTACGGCCCGCCGGGAACCGGTAAAACTCTTCTTGCCAAGGCGGTGGCGGGAGAGGCGGGAGTTCCGTTTTTCAGCGCTTCGGGTTCTGAATTTGTAGAGATGTTTGTCGGCGTGGGTGCGGCGAGGGTGAGGGATTTGTTCGAAAAGGCCAAAAAAAGCGCCCCGTCTATAATATTTGTGGATGAGCTTGATGCGGTCGGCAGGCACAGGTTCGCGGGTATAGGTGGCGGACACGACGAAAGGGAACAGACTCTCAATCAGATGCTTATTGAATTGGATGGTTTTGAGGACAAGGAAAATATTGTTTTGATAGGCGCTACCAACAGACCGGACGTTTTAGACCCCGCACTTTTAAGGCCCGGAAGATTTGACAGAAGGATAAACGTCCCTGTGCCGGATATAAAGGGCAGAGAGGCAATTTTAAGGGTTCATGCCAAAAAGGTGAAAATGTCTCCGGAGGCGGATTTAAGCATTATCGCCCGCAGAACCCCGGGCTTTGTCGGATCTGACCTGTATAATATTGTCAATGAATCTGCCATAATAGCGGCCAAGAAGAATAAAAAGTTTGTTGAAATGGATGACCTGGAGGAGGCTATTGAAAAAATGCTCGCCGGCCCCGAGAGGAAGACGCGAATAATTTCGGATAGGGAGAAAAAAATAATCGCTTATCATGAGGCCGGTCATGCACTTGTGGCAAAGGTGCTCCCGGGGTGCGATCCGGTTCACAAAGTTTCCATAATACCCAGAGGACCCGCTCTCGGCTATACCCTGCAGCTCCCCATAGAGGACAAGTATCTTACCACGAGAACGGATATAATAAACAAACTTTCGGTTCTTCTTGGGGGGAGGGCCGCCGAGGAGACGGTTTTCGGAGAATTTACAACTGGGGCGCAGGATGATTTGTCTAAGGTGACAAATTACGCGCAAAAAATGGTTCTTGAGTTCGGCATGAGCGAGAAAATAGGACCCCTTTCGCTCAAAAAAGACGAATCTGAAGTATTCCTTGGCAGGGATATAGTCAAGCAGCCGGGCTATTCCAATGAAACCGCCAAAAATGTGGATGACGAAATCAAAAAAATAGTTTTTGACTGTTATAAAAGGGCCAAAGAAATTCTTTCCGAGAAACGCAAGGTTCTGGACGCGATAGCGAATAAGCTTCTTGAAAAGGAAATCATAAATTCCGGCGAAATAGATGCGATATTAAAAGGGGAAGCGGCGTAAATGCGTTGGGAAATTAAGTATATAAAAGAGCTGGTTGATATTTTTGTGGTTTATTATCTTGTTTACCGTCTCATACTTTTGTTGAGGGGCACGAGAGCCATCCAGGTTTTGTGGGGCGTTTTCATACTTGCCCTTTTGACTTTTATCGCCAAGGTGTTGAATCTTGCTGCCACCGTGTGGATTATGCAGCAGTTCTGGCTCGCCGGCATTTTTCTTTTGATTGTGGTTTTCCAGCCGGAGATAAGATTCGCTCTGGCAAATCTGGGTTCAAATCCGTTGGGCAGGGTTCTAATGCCGCAGGAATATAAATTTATAAAGGAAATGATGGATGCGGTGAGGTTTGCTTCTTCGGAAAAGATTGGCATGCTCGTAGTCCTGGAGCAGGATATGGGGCTCAGGGATATTGTGAATACCGGCGTTAAAATAAACGGTGAGGTTTCCAAAGAACTTTTATTGACGATTTTCTTCGACAAAACGCAGCTTCATGACGGCGCCGCCGTTATAAGCAATAACCGGCTTGTCGCGGCGGGTTGCGTTTTGCCCTTGACCGAGCAAAAAGAGCTTTCAAAAATTCTCGGCATGCGTCACAGAGCTGCTTTGGGACTGAGCGAGGTTTGCGACGCCATTGTCATAGTGGTTTCGGAAGAAACCGGGAATATATCTTTGGCCAGAAACGGGAAATTGCAGCAGTCTGTGGAGGCGAAAGACCTCGAAGATATGCTTTATCATGTGTACAAGTCCAAGTCTGAAAGAACCCTCATCAGGAGAAATATACGAACCGGCGATGAAAATTCCAGACTTTATAAAGGATAACTGGGAAATAAAGGTTATCGCGTTGATTGTGGCGATTGTTATATGGTATTTCAGGCGCGGTCCCTGAATACAATTTTAAAAAACTCTTTGACCATTTGCGCCGCCAATTTAGCGTATCAAAACGGGACTTAACTGGTGGGGGAAAATACCTGCTTTACGCCGCCGCGACTGAAAATAACCAGATTGAAAAGCGCCGATGCCAAATATAGTTTTGGTAACTTTTGTGATGTTCCGTGGCGGGTAAGGTAATGAATGAAGTAATGAAGGACAAGGGTTTTTCAAAGGTCTTCGGAAAATACGAGATACAAGTATATTTGCCATGGAAAAAGTTTCTTTGCGGAAAACGAGGTTTCCCGGTCGCGACAATTTGCGGCTTAACAATTGTTTTGTTTTTCTTCCCTGAAGTTCTATAATATTAAAAGTAAATATGCTGCGGGAGGATTTATGAAATTGAAAGATTGGAAAGTAATATTGCCGCTGCTTGCGTTCGTTTTGATTTTTTTCAGTTGCGCCCAAAAAAGAGACGAGCTTACAATTGGTTCCAGTTCTAACCCCGTCGTGTTGGCGTTCTCGGCTCCTTACGCGAGAAATGTTACGGGGGCCGAGATGGAAGAAGTTGCCAGCGCTATTTCCGCCCGAACCTTGCTTGAAGTGAAAACAAAATCATTTTCATCCTCCGTGGAAATCATAAATGAAATAGGATATAAAACGGTAGACGTGGCTTTCGTTACCCTTGATGAGTATCTTGTCTCAAGAGAGGAATATAAGGCAAAACCCGTCTTGAGGGTTCTGAGGAAGAACGAACTTAAAGAATACAGAGGGGTTGTGGTCACTTTTGACGGAAGGACAAATAGTCTCAAGGACCTTGAAGGGAAAAAAGTGGCTATGAACAATCCCTATTCGGTTAGCGGCTTTATTTTGCCCTCGATATTGTTCAAAGAGAAAGGAGTTCGGGTAGAACCCGTTTTCACCGGCTCTCACGAGATGTCGCTGTCAAAGCTCAAAAAGGGAGAAGTTTCGGCGGCGGCTTTTTACGAGGCCATGACGGAGAAAGAGAAAAAACTTGTCATTATTGCTCATACCAGAACCGTGCCCAATGAACCTGTTGTCTGCAGGGTGGCTCTTAAGAAGGAAATTTGCGAAAGTATAACTTCTGCAATAGAAGAAGTTGCAAAAGATAAGAAAATAAAAAATATCCTCGGCAAGATGGCAGACATAACCGGTTTTGAAAAAGTTGAACCGTTCGTGTATAAAGGTATTCATGAATTGATTCTTGAATCCGGTAAGAGCATTTACGATGTTATTCCCGAAGGGAGAGAGATTAAAAAAATCAACGAGGGTTATTTTATAGATTAGTTGCGCCGGGGGGCGCGCACATTATTGTGTAGGATAACTGAAGTGCCGATGTCTTTAACCTGAAAATTCAGGTTGTCGGCGAATTTGTTTAAGAATCTCTCATTCTCAAGCATTTCTTTCCAGCGGGGCATATTGTAAAGTTCGCCTACCAGCAGGCGGGTTATTATGATGCCGGATATCTTGCGGTCCGACGCCATTTTAACCAGATCCGACGGCCGGGCGGGCAACTGGATTGTTTTTCTTTTTTTGTACCAGGCTATTTGTGCTGGAATGTTTGAGACTATAAATCCGTTTTTGGGAAGATAACCGTCTACGGCTTTAATCTCGGGCCACTTATCCACATACAAACCGCCGGGATACGCCTTTACACCCTGCGGTTTTAAAAGCCACCAGGAGAAAATTAAAAAATTTATGACAAAGAAAACCCTCCGCGTAGCGGGTTTCAATCCCGTGGCCCAGTAGGCGCTTAAAAAAACGGCGGCAGGGGCGAACCAGATGTAGTATCTTCCTGAAACCATTTTGCCGAGTGTTTCAAAACGCAAAAAGGAAAAAGTGAACACTTGAAGAATCAGCATTGAAGCGAAAAGGAAAATGAAAATGGAGAGGTGTGGGTTTTCTTTTTGTTTTTTCCATAATTTCGCTATGCCGAAAAGCGCCGTCGGCCATATCAGATAGAACTGCCACATAAAAGGCCACGCCTTAATATTCCCGGCAAAAAAGAAGAGCCATTTTTTCAGCAAAGATAATGGATATTGCAAAGGAGCTAAACTGGAAAATGTTTTGTATTCAAGCCACGGAAGGTTATTTGTGGTTATAAGATAGGACAAATTCCAGGCGAATGTCGGCGGATTTATGCTGCCCGCGCGGTTGAGATTGCAGAACATAAGAGGGAAGGCTAAAAGCACGAAACCCAGAAGAAAGAAAAAGGCGTTTGCAGCTTTTTCCCGGCCTTTCGGGTTTTTTAAAAGAAATATCCACAGAAGGAAGAGAGGCATCCAGAGAATGAAATTTGCGCGGCAAAGCCACGCGACTCCTCCCGTTGCTCCGGACAGGAGCCAGTGAAGTGGTGATTTTTTTCCGTTTGCGGCAAGAAAAGAAAAATGTAAAACAAAAATAAACACAAGCAAAGCGAATAAGAAGTCGGGCAATCCCCAGAGAAGAAAACCTCTCTGAAAAGAGGGGCAGAGAGCGATTGCCAGGCCGCAAAAAAAACCGGATTCCAGTCCCCAAAAACGATACGCGACTACAAATGTAAAAACTGCAAAGAGGGCCAGGTATAAAAGGGAAAGCATGAGCTGAGCTTCGTCGTTTCCGCCCAAAAACTTTTGCGCGGCCGCCGTCATATAGGCATGAATAGGGAAACGGTCTATTACGGGGGCAAATTCCTGAAAATTGATGTTTCTCTCTTTTAGCAAAGCCAGCGTGGAAGGAAAAAATATGGTTGTTTTAAAACCTTTTCCGTCGTTTATGTTTCGCGCTATTTCATTGTAATGGCAGAACTCGTAAGTCAGGCCGCCTTCAAAATTCTTATATTCAACGATAAAAGACACCAGAGCGGATATTGAAAAAACCAGGGATGTGGCGACAATGAATTTTAGCGACAGCTTCCGCATAATTAAAGTATAACATTTGAAGAGAGTTTGGCGGGAGTTTGACAGAAGGAGTTGTCCGAAATGCGGGTAAGCGAAAAGGACGATTTCAAGTTTTTCTTTAGCGGTAAATTCTTTGTTTAATATAATAAAGAGAGTCTTTCACCTTCAAATATCTACCCAACCAATACAGACTATCAATTAATTCGTCATATCCTTGCACATCGCAAAAATTCGGTCTATTAGTTTTTAATTTTTTTAACAATAGCGATCGAAAAAATAGCAATACATTTTAAATCACTAATACATCTAGCTGCTTGGTTATTAAATTTATATTGTATTTCATTACCGTTATAAGTTTTACCAAAAAACAATTCTGCTCCATTTGAATGGCCACTTTCATAAAGGAAATTAAATTCAAATAAGTAATACTTTTGAATTTTATTGTATACTTTTGGAAAAAGATGACCTAAATTATATTTTTCATGGCCGTCCATAAAATCATCTGGCTTTTTTAATCCACACCATCTGCTTGGCGATACCTTATACCACTCTTTTTCAAGACATTTTTTAGTTTCTTCGTTACTAAAAATTAATTTGAACTGTGCTAAAAGCTTAAATTTAGGGTCCATTTCTATTTCTTCATAATGTGTATAAATAAAAGCTTTAGCCAAATTTCGTTCTGCTTCATCTATGCTAAGTTTATCTAACTTTTTAACTAATCTTTGCCTTCTACATTGAATAAGATAATCAACATTAGGAGATAATTCAATTTTCGAAATCTTAGAACAATTTAATTCTTTTTCAAATTTCTTAAATTCATTTGCCATTTCACCCCTGTCAATCCTATAAAATGGTCCATATTTTATGTTCGGTAAAAGTTTTAAGTAGCCAATCGGACCTTCAAAACTTCTTTTTGTATTTTCGGTTAAAATGTCATCAATATTATTTTCCATAGATATTTTCCTCTATAATTTTAATTTCTTTATTAATAAGTCCATAAAGTTTGTAAATTGCATCGTCAATCTGTCGCTCGACTTTTTCAATTTCGGATTTTAGCGAATGCCATTTATCCGTATTCGTTGAAGTATCACGAAACTTTTGATAGAGTTCTATTACTTTATCTACTAATTGAGCAACTTGCTCTTGACTCTTTTCGTCGGGTTTTAGTAACGGCAAATTTAACAACGGCTCTTTATCAATTTGAAAATTACTGCCCTGCATTTTACCTTTATTTTTGAGCCAATATTTTATCAGGCTTGAATTAAGCAATCCTGTTAGATATTTTTGATTTAACCGCTCGGTTTTTATGACATAAAATGTGGCTGAAACATAACAATCAAAATCGGTATAAGTGAATATTGGACGGCTGGGGCATTTTCTTAATGCTATTATTTTCTCTCCGAGAAAGAATCGCTCATCCCGTGCCCGATGTAGGCCATACGGCTTATTATCAGAAGTAATCACTCTCTTGAACCTATCCAAATGAGCTTTGATGTTTGGATAAGGTGTAATTGCTTTGTGGTTTTTGAATTTTGAATCTGTGTAAATAAGCCAAAGATTGTTATTCGGGTTCGCATAATATCTCCCCAACTGCTCGGTAGTGAAATATGGTTTAATCAATTTTTTTTCCACCTTTGATAATTGCAGAGATTTTTTCTCTTCATTGGATAATCTAAAAATCCCATCACCAATTTTTATTTCTGTATTCTTCAATTTTGGAAGATGATTGTTTATTACAAATTCTTGTGGCATTACAATTCCTTGTGCCACTTCTTTTGCCGACAACTCAAAGTTTTTCCTTGATTCGATTTTTGTCAAAAGTTTCTCGTGAGATTGTTCACTAAATATAACATTCTTACCAAGTAGCTGTTTTGAATTTATTATTGCGTTAAATTTAGATATTCCACCGTCACCAGCTTTAAGGTTTGTTTGTAGCAGCATTTTTATAGTGCCTTCGCCAATATTTTTATCAGTAATTTTGGCATAGGTTGTTTGATAACTTCGCTTTGTTTTTCCTTTTTTGAAAACAAAAATCATTGTTTGAATTCCGGCGTCTTTGAAGACCTTAAAATCTCCGAAATCCACAAATTTTGTTATTTGCCCTTCTACCAATATTTTTTCTCTAAAAATACTTGCTCCAGCATTAGTGAGCCAGTTATTGGGAGCAATAAAACTGAAATAACCACCGTCTTTGAGTAAATCAATCGCACGGCAAGCAAAGAGCGTCCAAATATCCATTTTTCCCTGGTAATAGGGGCTATCGTGCAAGCCGTCAAAAGCAGTGCGGTTAGTGTACTCCTTGATATACGGCGGATTGCCGATAATCACATCAAAGCCGCCTTGCGCTAAAACTTCTTTGAACTCGGCCTTAAAATTAAACGGCTTATATTTCGGGTCGCCTTCTGAAATAAGCGAATTACCCACCCTCAAGTTATGCTGAAGTGTTGGCAGTTTTGTCTTTTGAGATAAAACTTTTAACAAAAGATTGAGTTGGGCGATTTCAACCGCTTGCGTGTCCAAATCTATGCCATAGATATTATCCTTGAGAATATCAAACTTGGTAAAAAGAGACTGGCTTCCTATACTTTCCAAAATTCTGTCATAAGCGGCATTTAAAAAGGAACCCGAACCGCAAGCTGGATCAAGAACTTTAATTTTGGAAATTTCCTTTGGTTTAGTTTTCTTTAAAACCTCGCCCAGGGTTTCCTTGACAATAAATTCAACAATGTATTTTGGCGTATAGTAAATGCCTTGCGATTTGCGTTTTGATTTTGATTTATCCCCACCCTTGCGTCCCTGTACAAAACTTAAATACTGCTCGTAAATGCCACCTAAAACATCGGCGGAAATTATAGAAAAATCATAGCGGTAGCCGTCTTTTGTTTCATAAAGCCCTTTTATAACTTCACTGATAAGTTTATCGCTGGCTTTCCACTCTTCGCAATAATGAGGAGCGAAAAGTTTTGAATTAAAACCGTCGTCAAAGTCGCGAAAAACTTTTACCGTCTGTCTGTACTGGTTGGCTTTACCACCCCGCAGAATTCCAATTAAAACATTCGGCTCGATTTTCCTGTCTTCTGCGGTGCGGATAAAGATAAGGCGGTCAAGGATTCTCTGCACTCCTTCATCCAGTTCTTCATCGGTTAAATTATTTTGCTTTTTGAAATTTTTTGTCAGCAAAATGCGCCAAGACATCAAATCTTCAAAAAGTTTTTCGCCGACTTGTTTCCTTTGAGTGAGCTTGCCCCACTTCTGGGCTTCCTTATATAGTGCTTTTTGTTCAAAGCTTTCTTTTGACAAAAGCCAAAGCTGGTCAAACCTATTTATAAAATCTTGACAGTTAATTTCAATAAAAAGATTTTGAGAAATGCTTTTTGGCGGAATTTCAGCGTTAAAAATCTTTACGCTTTCAAAATCGGTCAAAACCGCCCAT
Organism: uncultured Elusimicrobia bacterium; assembly: GCA_937898825.1. Lineage (GTDB taxonomy): Bacteria > Elusimicrobiota > Elusimicrobia > Elusimicrobiales > UBA9959 > CALEIX01. Next base: position 12,662 of record CALEIX010000244.1, read on the forward strand.
GTTACGCTTTTATTCCAGCTGTAATTGATTGCCTGCTCCGCCCATTTCCATTCGTCCAAGTCAACTTTCATTGCTTTGGCTTCCAAAAAGAAAACGGGGATATTGCCAAGGCGGAAAGCCAAATCGACCCTACCGCCCGAAATATTTTCTTCAGTGGTTACTTCATTTTCCGTAGCAAGGTTTCGCATATCCCAGCCGAGAAATGCAAAAAGCGGCTCAATAAATTCGTTTCTTGTTTGGGCTTCGTTGTAAGACTTTATCTTTCCCGCTTTGGCTAAACACTCGTACTTCTCAACGAGTTTTTGGATTTGTGATTTGGCTTCTTGTTTGTTCATAGGATTATTTCAATAAGTCATCTAATATGATATTCTGCTTTGGCTATTTTAGCCATGACAAACACTGAGGGCTTTTTTATTACTCCTGTTTCAATTTTAGTCAGCATCGTATAGGGAACACCTGCCTTCCTTGCGAATTCATCTTGTGAAAGCTCCAGCTTTATCCGCGAGGATTTAATCTTTTTGCCTAATTTATTTTTTTGATCGTTATCCACAATTTGATACCAGTATATGGTCGATGCGTAATTTTATCATTATTATACTATTAATGTATCGGAAAAAACCAAAATGTAGAAATTTTTTTAAAATGTCATGGTTGCGGCAAATAGAAATGTCAGGGGTCAAAATGGTAAAACCTCTTTTTAT
>CALEIX010000245.1 GCA_937898825.1 uncultured Elusimicrobia bacterium
ATTTCTTCTCTGCAAGAACCACCGGATTTTTTGTTTCTGGATGAAGTTTCTCTACCACGGCAGTTTTGCATACTTCGTAAAGCGAGCCTTTTTTCGCGTAGAAAGAAAATTCCTCGCAGATTTTATTTTTGTCCTTTACTTCGGATTTTCTTTTCGCGTTGATTTTCCTCCCGCTGCAAAAGATTTCCGTTTTTGTGCCGATAACGAGAAGGATTTTTGGAGATTTGGTTTCCGCCGTCAAAAAAGCGAAATTTCCCTTTGCTAAAGGATTGATGTTTGTCCAATGCTGGCAGTTTAATTTTCTGTATCTGGCTACGCCGGTGTTTTGAACGGACCCGTCTATCATGGTCTTTACGGTTATTTTGCCTGAGTAGTTGAGCGGCTTGATGCGGTAAATCATCGCGGCAACCAGCGGATTTTCCATGCTGGCTATTCTTGAGAAAGAAATGAAAGTTTTTTTCCCGTTGGGTTCTTCCCACACGAGTTGTCTTGAAAATATTCCGCGCTTCATATCCAGGCATTGTCTGAAATTTTTTATCTCTTTCTTTAAGTCCGGGCTGAACCATTTCCCACCCTCTACCCCGACATTCATAAAAAAGAAATTCGGACAGTTTACCATGTCCTCGTTGATTATGGTTTTTCCCGCCATTCTGGTAGGCAGGCGATTGTAAAGTCCTGCCAGGTAGATGCCCGGGTAGTGATTTTCCGAAGGCAGGGATTCCGGGGCGCTGCCTCTTATGCCCATATATCCGTTGCCGACTGTGCAAAGGGCTTCCCTTAGCAATTCTTCTTTCGGGTTTATCTTGTCGTAGACGATGGCCCAATCTTTTTCACAGAGCTGCATAATTCTTCCTCCTTAAACCTTGAGCGCATACTCAAATATCTTTTTGACATCGTTTACGGAATTTACGTAGAAATCTGCAAATGACCTTTTCGGGGTTTTGGAAACGAGCACTCCCATGCCGCGTCCCCTTACCACCCTGAAAGCGTCCTCGTCTGTCATGTCGTCGCCTATATAAATTATATTCTGCTTTTTCCAATCAAGGCCGAGCGTTTTCATTATCCTCATTAAAGCTTTTCCCTTGTCCCATTCCATCCTTGGCAGGATTTCGAAAACCTTCTTACCTTTCATGAGGCGCAAATCCGGGTTGTTTTTAATGACTTCGGCGACTTCCCGTTCTATAAAAGAAAATTCCGTGTCCCTGGCCAGACGGTAATGCACCGCAACGCTGAATTTCTTCTTTTCGATTATAACGCCTTCAATACGGGAAAGTTTGGAGTTAAACTGGTTGGTTATTCTGGCAACCAGAGGAATATACTTTTCCATTTCCTGCAGAATTATGTTTTCCGAATTTATTCTTATATCAAAGCCGTGGTTTCCGGCATATATCAAATCGGGAATATCCACAAGTTTTTCCACATCCTGCCGCCCTCTGCCGCTGACTATCGCCACCCGGAATCTGTCTCTTATACACATCTCCGAGCCCACGAGACCTCTCTACATCTCGTATGCCGTCTTCTGCTTGAAA
>CALEIX010000246.1 GCA_937898825.1 uncultured Elusimicrobia bacterium
GATACGGCGACCACCGAGATCTACACCGTCTAATTCGTCGGCAGCGTCAGATGTGTATAAGAGACAGGTTCTTTACTTCAAACTTTTCCCGAAATAAGGAAAGAAAAAATATCGTTTTTATAGATTCTCCTCTTTCTCCTCCGGGGGGAGGACAAATCAGTCTTTGCCAAATAATTGAGAATTTAAAAACGTTTCGCCCTTTTGTTCTTGTGGATAAAAAAAACGACTTTGCTTTTCGCCTGGAACAAAATGGAATTCCTTATTGTGTGTTGAAAATCTCAAAATTTAATTTTTTGTGGATATGGCCCAAAATCATCAATATCATCAAAATAATCAATCCGGCCATTGTGCATAATAATGGCGCAACCACTTTTTGCAGTTTCGCATTTGCGTTGGCGAGCAAGATCTTAAACATTCCTTTTATTTGGCATGTGAGGGTGCTTGAAAAATCCAGACTTAGAGATGATATTATCGCTTTTTTATCATCAAAAATTATTGTTATTTCCGAAGAAGTAAGAAATAAATTTCGCGGCAGATGGCGTAGTAAAACAGTGAAAATATACAATGCGGTTGACTCAAAAAATTTTAAGCCCAGTACGGAAATTGCTTTAAGATTGAAAAAAGAACTCAACATAAGTCACGAAGAAAAAATTATAGGTGTCTTTTCCCGTTTGGCTTATTGGAAGGGACATGAACTTTTTTTAAAGGCTGCAAAGTCGCTAATTTCCAAAGGACGCAAGGTTAAATTTTTAATAGTCGGTGATGGAGAAGAATATTATAATTTGATTCAGCTTTCCAAAAATCTGAATATTTCCGATAAAATTATTTTTACCGGACATGTCGAAAATGTTGTTAATTATATGACTATTTGCGATATTATTGTAAATCCTTCAGTGGAACCGGAGCCTTTTGGAAGGACAATTATAGAAGGGATGGCGCTTGGAAAAATCATCGTTGCCTCCAATATGGGCGGTCCCAAGGAAATTATTGAAAGCGGAAAAGATGGATTTTTAACTGATGCCGATGAAAATAGTTTGACTTGCACAATAAGCCGGATATTGGATGATTTTGAAGTTATTTCAAATATTGGCATGAATGCTTTAAAAAAAGCGAATGAATTATTTAATATGGAAAACCAATTAATGCGTCTTAACAAATTATATGCCGGCATTATGCATGAAAGAGATTTTGATGAATTTAATCGTTGCGCGTAAAGAAGTGCGTCTAAAATCAAAAATGGGATTGGATTTAATGCCCTGTGCGTAAACAGGCGAAAAAATTATGAAAAAAATCGGTCTTGATATAAGAGAGTTTAAAAAGGGAAGGATGACAGGCATAGGCAGGTTTATAAAAAATTTCATTGTGTATGCTTGCGAGATAAAAAAGGATTGGGAGTTTTTGTTGTTTGGTAATCAAGATACGCTGATTCCTTTTGATTTGCCCAACAATTCAAATGTTAAAATTATAGCGGAAGGGAACACTCAAATATGGGAGCAAATTAAACTTCCGTTATTTTTACATAAAATAAAATGCGATTTATTCTTTTCGCCATATTATAAAACACCCATTCTCACAAATATTCCATCTGTTATTACAATTCACGATTTAATTCATTTGACGTATCCGGATTATAACAAGAGTTTTTACTTGGAAAAACAACTTTCTAAAATCTACAGTGCGAAAGCAAGCGCTATCATTACAGATTCAGAAAATTCCAAAAAGGACATAGTTAAAATTTTAAAAGTCAATGCTGAAAAGATCTTTGTTATTTACAATGCCATTGACACATCTTTTTTTAATCCCGAAAGGAATTCCAATGATTTTGAAAATATAGCGAAAAAATATTCAATAAAAAAACCATATTTGTTGTATGTGGGCAATTCCAAACCGCATAAAAATGTGAATAAAATTTATCAAGCTTACAAATTGTTACCGAAATCTTTAAAAGTCAAATATATGCTTGTTCTTTCCGGCGTGGGCGATTATGATTACCCGATATGCCTGGACAAAGATTCATTGTCTGTAATTCCAAGGGTGGAGGAAGAAGAAATCGCTTTGCTTTATTCAAACGCAAGTCTTTTTGTCTTTCCATCGTTTTACGAAGGTTTTGGCTTTCCTCCTTTGGAAGCGATGGCTTGCGGTTGCCCCGTAATTAGTTCCAATGCATCATGCATGCCGGAAATTTTGGGAGATTCCTGTCTTTATTTCAATCCCGACGATAGTAAGAATATTGCCAAAATTATGGATATTGCGTTAACTGATAAGAGTCTCAGGTTTTCATTGACAAAAAAAGGTTTGGAACAAGTTAAAAAGTATGCGCCGGAGAAAGTTGTAAATAACATTTTGGGAGTATTTGAGAAAATCAAGCAGTTTTAATTTGAAAGCATTTTATGAAGAAAAAAATATTGCTGGTGAATTTGGGCGGTTTAGGGGACATTGTTATAATGTCGGCTGCCTTGAGGGCATTGGCGGAGAAAGGGCTTGAACATTTGATAGAGTCTATGGCGATTTTGCGGAGGAAAAATGAAAAAACTTTTGAAAATACGGTTTGCATTGTGGCCGGAGAGGGCGAAAGAAAAAGGTTTTTGAAGAATATGGTCAAGAAACTTGGCTTTGAAGGAAGGGTCGTCTTTCCCGGTTTTATGCAGGATATGCCTGCATTCCTGAAAACTCTGGATGTTTTTGTCATGCCTTCTTTGCTTGAGGGCCAGCCCATATCGCTACTGGAGGCAATGGCGGCTGGAAAACCGATTGTAGCTTCCGACATAGATGGAATAAACGAAACGGTTGAAGATGGAAAAGAAGCCCTGCTTGTTCCTCCCGGTAGACCTGACATGCTCGCGGAGGCACTCAGACGCCTGCTCGATGACTGGAGAATGGCAGATGAACTTGCGCGCGCTGCCCGAAAAAAAGCCTTTGAAAAGTATTCTCTGGAAGATTTCGTTAAAAAGCACGAAAAAATTTACATCGAGTTGGCAGGGAATTAAAATGTGTGGGATTTGCGGTTTTTCAGGTTTCAGAGACGATGAATTGTTGAAGAAAATGTCTCAAAAACTTATTCATCGCGGTCCGGATGAATATGGCTTTTTCATTTCCCCAAAGACCGGTTTAGCCATAAGGCGCTTGAGCATAATAGACCTTGAGACAGGAACTCAGCCTATATTCAATGAGGATAAAAGTTTGGTTCTAATTTTCAATGGGGAAATATACAATCATTCTGAATTGCGAAGCTATCTAATAAAAAAGGGGCATATTTTCAAAAGTAGAAGCGATACAGAAACAATAATTCATTTATACGAAGAAAAGAAGGAAGAATTCCCTAAATATCTCAGGGGCATGTTTGCAGTAGCTTTATGGGATTCAAAAGAGGACAAACTTGTTCTTGCCCGAGATCATTTCGGCATAAAGCCTTTATTCTATTTCTATGATTCTGGCAAACTTATTTTTTCATCTGAAATAAAGAGTTTGCTGATTTCAAAAAGGTTGAAAAAAGAAATTGATCCACATTCCGTCGATTTATATTTCAGATTTTTATATTATCCGGGTGAAAAAACAATTTTCAAATCTGTTAAAAAGCTTTTGCCCGGGCATATTCTCATCTTTAAAAAAGGCGGCATTAAACTTAAAAATTTCTGGAGATACTCTGCAAAGCCAAATTATAAAATCAACGAAGAGGAATGCATTGAAAAGGCAAAGTTTCTTTTGAAAGAAAGTGTTAAAGAGCAGAGAATGGCAGATGTTCCTTTGGGGATTTTGCTGTCTGGCGGACTGGATTCTTCAGCAATAACGGCTTTACTTTCTGAAATGGAAAGGAAAGTAAAAACCTTTTCTGTGGTTTATGAAAAAGAGGACGAGGACTTCGACGAGGGAGAAAAAGCCAGGAAAATAGCGGATATTTTCAAAACTGAACATTTTGAATTTAAGGCGAATCCGAAAATAGAAGAAGTTCTGAATCTGATTGTTGAAGGGCTTGACGAGCCTTTTGCCGATTCCTCTTTTATTCCCACCTTCCTCATTTCAGATTATGCACATAAAGAGGTCAAAACTGCACTGACTGGCATAGGCGGTGACGAATTGTTTGGCGGATACCCGCGGTATTTGGGTGCCAGGTTATTGCCTATTTATCTGAATCTTCCTCTGTTGCTGAGGAAAAATGTTTCAAAGTTTTCGGAACTTTTCAAAGATGAATTCGGTTCAGCAAACAGATTGCAGAGAATAAAAAGATTTTTGCGGGGAGGAAGAGGGGACTTTTCAGAAGCATATGCAAGCTGGGTTCTTTATTCCTCTCAGGTGAATATTCTGAATCCTGATTTTTACCGCTTTTCCGAGTCATGGGCTCCAGGAAATATTTTCAAGGAAATAAGGTCGCCGGATGACATAGCCGAGTATGAGTTTGAAAATTATCTTCCGGAAGATTTGCTTTATCTTTCCGATAGAGCATCCATGCTCAATTCGCTGGAATTAAGAGTTCCTTTTCTGGACGTAAGGCTTGTCGAATTCATGTCGCAAGTGCCGCTTTCCCTTAAAACCAGGAGGTTCAGACTAAAATATTTACTTAAGAAAATGTTCGAAGACACATTTCCCAGACAAATAATAAATCAGAGAAAAATGGGGTTTCAGATTCCCCTTGCCAGATGGATAAATTCTGATTTAAAAGATCTTATAAATGAGTATTTAAGCGAAAAGAAAGTGAATGAATTCGGAATACTGAAGTACGATTACGTAAAAAATATTTTGGAAATGCACCGAAGTGGAAAAGCAAATTTGTACGATCAAATTTATTCTGTCCTGGTTTTCAATATATGGATGGAGAAAAACAGATTATGAAACTTTTGCTTGTAAATCTGGGTGGGCTTGGAGATATTGTGATGATGTCTTCCCTGCTCGGTCGTTTAAAAAGCGAGTTTGATGAAATTCATTTGCTTGCAATAAAAAGAAGCGAAGAATTGGCGAAAAATTACGCGGAAATAGATAAATTCCACACGATAGACGAGAAATATTATATTCCATCAAACTTCTTCAGCGCTTTGAAAACATTTCATATTCTTAAAAAAAAAAGGTTTGATTATCTGATAAATCTTAGGGACATAAGCAGTTTTGGTGGAGAGTTAAAAATAAAGTTTATGGTGAAAATGATAAGACCGATAAAATCTGTTGGGCGGAGTGTTTTAGGCTATGGAAAATTTTACGATATATTTTACGAGGAAGAATTACTGGCTGATAAAAACGAAGTTGAACTGACTTTTCGGCTTCTGGAACCTTTGGGGATAAAAGGAAATCCGGAGTATATTCGTTTCCCAGTTAAAAACAAAGACAGAAACAAAATTTTCCAATGGCTTAAATTGTTCAACGCCGGAAACAGGATAAAAATTTCTCTGAATCCGGGTGCTTTCAGAGAATCCAGAAGATGGCCGATAAGCCACTGGAAGGAACTAATACGTTTAATAAATGAAAAATATAGTGAAGCTGAGATTTTTATAAATGGAAACAAAAAAGAAATGGAAGCCGCAAAGTCGCTTAAGATATCGAAAAATGTTCATATGACGCACGGTTTATTTTCAATGAGCGAACTGGCGGCTTTGTTCTCATATATGGATGTGAGTGTGAGCAATGATTCAGGGCTTATGCATTTGGCGGCTGCAGCAGGTAGCAAAATCGTTGCCGTCTTTAGCGGGTGGGATGAGATTCCAAAATATTTGCCGTATATAAATCCATCCGCATACAGGATAGCAACAAATCAGAATCTTAACTTGAAATGCAAAAAACCATGCTATAAAAATAAATGCCCTAACCCGATTTGCCTTATAAATATTGAGCCAGAGTATGTTTTTGGTTTTATTGAGGAGTTCCTGAAATGAAGTGCCCGATTTGCGGAAATATTTCGGAATCTTATGAGAGAGCTTTTTTAAAGTGCCGTTTTTGCGGCCTGATATTTTCAAGGAAACCTGTTTTTTATCCAGCCGCCGATTATCAGGAAAAAGCAAAAAAGGAAATATACTTTAAATCCAGAAGAAAAATATTTTCAAAAATCCTTGAAATGTTGGAATGGAGGAAAAGATTCGGCAAGAAGTTGCTGGACATAGGATGTGCCTACGGCGATTTCCTGGAAATGGCCGGTGAATCCGGATGGGAAGCGGAAGGAGTGGAAATAGACAGAAAGATGGTTTGCCGCGCCGAAAAACGCGGATTCAGAATATATTCGGAGCCGGTGGAAAAACTCAATATTGGCGGTGAGTATTCGGCCGTAACAATATTGGAAGTATTGTGTTTATCCGAAGACCCGGTTTCCATGGCCGGGAAAGTTTATGGAATTTTAAAGCCCAAAGGACTGCTGATAGCAAGAGAATTCAACGCTTTATTCCATTTCGGAATCGCTTTTCGCGCAATGAAAGCTTTTAATTTCCTCGGAATAAAGCCAGCTATTTCCCACAATTACAATTTTACTCCCAGGTCTATAAAGATATTACTTTCTAACGCGGGTTTTGAAGACATAAAAATAAGAAATTCCATGCCAACTTCCGGCGATCCTTATGGGACGGGAGGATTCTTTGGCGGGATTTTGACCGGCATGATTAAGAAGGCTTATTTCGCTTTTTCCCAAATTGTTTATTTCGTGACTTTCAGAAAAGTCTTGATCTCTTCCGCCCTTTTGATTACGGCGGAAAAGGGGGAAAAATGAAAATCGCAATTCACCAGATACAATATATGCCGGGGCCCCGGTTTTTCAATAAAATGAAAAATTGCGATTTATTCATTTTGTTGGACGATGTTCAGTATGAAAGAAGGGAGTTTCAAAACAGGAATAAAATCAGGACTGCAAAAGGCTGGCAATACATCACTGTTCCAGTTCTTGTCAGGGGAAAAAGATTTCAGCAGATAAAAGATGTGGAAATAAACGGTGAGTATGATTGGCAACAGGAGCATTTAAAAGCTATAAGAATAAATTACGCCAATGCCGCGCATTTCAGGGATTATTCAGAGCAATTGGAAAGAATATACTTGAAAAAGTATGATAAACTAAAGGATATATCTTTTGAAAGCATCAAATTTTTGCGCGAATCTTTAAAGATAACTACACCTTTTTGCTTTTCTTCCGAATTTGCGGTTAAGTCCGTTGCTACTGAAAGGCTGCTTGATTTATGTAAAGCGGCAGGCGCGAATGAATATTTGTCCGGGGTGGGCGGAAAAGGTTACCTGAATGAAACTCTCTTCAAAAAACGGAACATTAAACTCATTTACCAGGATTATAAATACCCTGAGTATAATCAGCAGTTTGAAGGCTTTGTCCCGGACCTTTCCGCTCTGGATTTGGTTTTGAATTGCGGCCGAGATGCCGGGGAGTATGTGTAATTTTATATAATTGTTTTATGAGACCTGCCATTGTGCCTTGTCTTTTCGGGCGGGAAACTTCAGTAGGAGGGATTATGAAAGTATTTCTTGCGGTTATGTTTTTTTCTGTTTTGCTTAACGCAGACGCTTTTGAAAGGAAGGATCTGAGCCTCACCGTTTACAACCAGAACATGGCTTTAGTTAGAGACGTGCGCCAGACCGATTTCAAAAAGGGGGTTAATACTCTTAAGTTCAGGGACGTGGCGTCTTCACTAATACCTGAAAGTGTTTTGTTCAAGCCGTTAACTAACACCGGAAGCATTTCGGTGCTTGAGCAAAACTATGAATACGACCTGGTCAATGCGACAAAACTTCTGCAGAAATATGTGGATAAAAAAATTAAGATACTAACCAAAGACGACAATATTTATCAAGGCGTTCTTTCAAGCTTCGATCTTAACCAGATAGTTCTTGTGGCCAAGGGGCAAGAGGCGTTTATGGTGAACAGGGAAAATATAAGAAGCGTTGAATTTCCCAGATTGCCCGAGGGTCTTATAACCAAACCGACCCTGGTGTGGCTTGTCAAAAGCGCAAGGCAGGTGAAGTGCGGTATAGAGTTGAATTACCTCACAAATAACATAAACTGGCATTCCGACTATGTCGCCAACATCTCTCCGAAAGACGATTTTATATCTTTGAACGGCTGGGTTACCATAAACAATAATTCGGGCGCCTCGTATAAAGACGCCAGTATAAAGTTAATAGCAGGCGATGTTCACAGGGTAAAAGAAAGGCGTCAGTTTAAAGCGGATACTATGTTTAAGGTCAAGGCATTGCGCGAGGCCGCCCCGCAGTTTAAGGAAAAAAGTTTCTTTGAGTATCATATGTATACCCTTTCCAGGCGTGCCACCGTTAAAAACAACCAGCAGAAACAGATTTCGCTCCTTTCAGCTGCCAGAGTGCCGGCAAAAAAAGTATACGAGTATAAAGGTGCCAATTACAGTTGGTATTATTACGATGATTGGAAAAACAAAAGATGCAACAAGAAAGTGAATGTGAAACTTAAGTTTAAGAATTCCAAAAACAACGGGCTTGGCATTCCTCTACCTAAAGGTAAAATAAGAGTTTACAAAGCGGACGTGGATAAAACTTTGCAGTTTATAGGGGAAGATTCTATTGATCATACGCCTAAGGACGAAACCGTGGAATTGTATCTTGGAAATGCCTTTGATATAGTTGGCGAGAGAAAAATAACCAGTCATTACAGATTATCGCCAAACCGTCTTAGAGATTCCTACAAAATAGTCATAAGAAATCACAAAAAGATTGCTGTGACCGTAAATATAATTGAAAAGCAATGGGGTGATTGGAAAATAATAGAGAAGAACCATAAGTATAAGAAAAAGGATGCCTTTACAATTGAGTTTCCGGTGAGGGTTGCCCCAAATGACAAAGCAATTGTGACTTATACTGCGGAATATTTGTTTATATAAAGGGGAAGCGTTCATAGCGTTCATAGTGTTCATTGAGTTAATTGAGCTGTGGTTCCCGCTCCCCGCTTTCGCGGGGACAAGGCTTATTGCGTTCATTGAGTTTATTTATCTCTTGCAACCCACAACTTGCGCCTTATGCCATCCGCCTTATGCCTTGTGCCCTGTCCCCTGAAGGGTCGCGCTACGGAATGTGCAGTGTGCGCATAATTTAGGCGCGCCAAGAGCGCACATCTACTCCTGTAATGCAAGAATGGAAGCGAACTCGCGTTAATATACGCCAATCTACACTCTCGCATTGGATCGTGGGAGCAAACTTGCGCTCAATGCGGGAGTGTTTTGGGTAGGAGTGGCTGGGGTAGGAGTGAAAAAATATTCGTGAATTGTTCTCATCAGAGTATGAAAGATGAGATATGGAGTTCCTATTGAGGGATTCAAATGGAAAAATATAGGGAGCTGAATGTTTCCGGGGATTTGGGGCTAAGATCCTTTGGCCGCGATTTCAATGAGGCGTTTGAAAACATGATAGTTGGCTTGTCCTCTTTGATTGCCGATGTGAAGCCAGCCGCCAATATAGAAAAAAAGTTGCAGGTTGAAGGAAGCAGCAGAGAGGAATTGGTCGTGAATAGCCTGAACGAATTAATTTATTTGTTTGAGGTTGAAAGGTTTTTGCCGACATCTGCAAAGGTAAGTGTGGGTAAGAAAAAAAAAGAATTTTACTGTCTTGTTGAGTTGAAGGGGGAAAATCTTGATCTCAGAACGCGTAAAACCAGAAATTTGGTAAAGGCGGCTACCTTCCATGACTTGAAAATAAAGGATTCAAGTCCTGCGGAAATTCGTGTGATATTTGATATTTAGAGTCCGGAGACTCAGTCTATGATTGAAAGAATAAGTTCCTGCAAGCTTTTAATCTCAAAGAAAAAAAATTCGAAGATGATTGTGGATGGCATAATATATGCCGATGAATATATAGAAAAATTTTTGGACGCTCAATCTGTAAGACAGGTTGAAAATGTAGCCTGTCTTCCGGGAATAGTTTCAAAATCCATGGCAATGCCGGATATACATGCCGGGTACGGTTTTCCGATAGGAGGGGTGGCGGCTTTTGACGCGGAGAATGGAATAATAAGTCCGGGAGGAGTCGGATACGATATTAACTGCGGGGTAAGGCTGATAAGAACGGACTTGGTGGAGGACGAAGTAAGGAATAAAAAGGAGAAAATTTTATACGACCTTTTCGCGAGCATTCCCCTGGGTGTCGGCAGCAGGGGGAAGATAAGACTTTCAAGAAACGAGGGAAAACAGGTTGTTTTAAAAGGTGCTAACTGGGCTGTTGAAAAGGGCTTTGGCGACAGGGCGGACCTTGAGAGAATAGAGTCCGGCGGTTTTATGGAGGGGGCAAACTGCGATGTTGTGAGCGGGAGAGCCTTTGAAAGGGGAGAAATGCAAGAAGGAACATTAGGTTCGGGGAATCATTTTCTTGAAATTCAGCGTGTGGAAGAGATTTACGATGACAACAATGCCGAAATATTGGGAATTCAAAAAGGCATGATAATGATTATGCTTCATACCGGCTCAAGGGGATTTGGTCATCAGATCTGCACTGATTTTATCAGAGAGATGCAGAGGGCTTCCGAAAAATATGGTATTTATCTTCCGGACAGGCAACTTGCCTGTGCCCCTTTTCAGAGTCCCGAAGGGCAAAGGTATTATTCCGCTATGAAAGCGGCGGCGAATTACGCGTGGGCAAACCGGCAGATTTTAGGGCATTTAGCAGTGGAATCCCTGATGAGAGCCCTGTCAAAGAGTTTTGGATATGAATTGATTTACGATGTCGCTCACAATATAGCCAAAGTAGAGGCACATAAAATAGGCGGGATTGAAAGGAGACTCGTGGTTCATAGGAAGGGAGCCACAAGAGCGTTTGGTCCGGGGCATCCTGAACTTCCCGCGTTTTGCAGAAACATTGGACAGCCGGTAATCATTCCGGGAGATATGGGGAGATGTTCGTATATTCTGCTCGGTATGCAAAGGGCAATGGAAGAGACCTTCGGGTCGACCTGCCATGGTGCGGGCAGGATTATGTCAAGGGGCGAAGCCAGAAGAAAAAACTCACCTCACGCCGTTGCCGAAGACATGCGAAAAAAAGGAATTCTGGTCAAGTCCGACAGCAAATCCATTTTGAGCGAAGAAATGAGCGGCGCCTATAAAAATGTGAGTAATGTTGTGGATGTGGCGGAAGAGGCCGGGAT
>CALEIX010000247.1 GCA_937898825.1 uncultured Elusimicrobia bacterium
CGGCGACCACCGAGATCTACACCGTCTAATTCGTCGGCAGCGTCAGATGTGTATAAGAGACAGGTATGGGACAAAAGAAGCGGGAAAAGCTCCTCAAAGTAGTTAACAGCAAAAAGAGAGTTTACCGCAAGCGAAAAAGAAAAGAAATATAATGCTCCCCATACGAGTGAGACACTTTGAAAGTGGAGAGTTTTTAAGAAGAGAAGCTCTTTACAGAAAACCGCAAAAACAGGTATTCTCCTTGATGTAAATTAAAGGAGTTTGAAAAATGGCAAGAAAAGGAAGAAGTTTAGAAGAAAAGCCGGCTATAGTCCTTGAAGGTTTTCAAGGGAACAGCGCAGTAGCGGATATATGCCGCGGAAACGGCGTAAGTCGGCCGCAATATTACAAGTGGCGGGATAAGTTTATTGAGGGAGGGAAAAGTTCTCTTGACACCTCAGGAAAAAATGGTGATGCGAGACTGAAATCAAAAATTAATGAGTTGGAACGCGCTTTAGGCAGGGTCACGATGAAGGTTGAGATCCTAAAAAAAACGAGGAAATGCCGGGCCGGCAGTGAAACGTTGCAGCGCTTATCCGGTTAAGACAATACGCGAGGCTCTGAGTTTTTCCCGGAGCAGTTATTGCCGGCAAAAATCTGAAAAACGAATAAAACGCAAAAGTAAGAGAAAAAGCCAGGAAAAGAAACCGATAAAATAAAGATAAAGTCAAAAAATCCGCGCTTCGGTTATCGCAGGATGCGGGCCTGACTGAAGTTTCGTGAAGGCCGGCCGATGAACAAGAAAAAAGTCTATCGTATTATGAAAGAACACAGCTTGCTCCGCAAGGCCAAAAGGAAATCAAACAGGAAAAAACCCCGCCCGGCCAAGAAGAACCAGTGGCGGGGAATCGATATGACAAAATTCATGGTCCAAAATGTCGGCTGGGTTTATTTTGTAGTGGTTCTGGATTGGCGCACAAAGAAAATCATCGGTTTTAACGTGTCTACAGACCGCAAAAGCAGTATAAATCTGATGTCAGACAACGGTTCGCAGCCTACAAGCGCTGCATTTATGGAAGATTGCGCGAATTCGGGAATTAACCAGGCCTTCACATCGTATCACAATCCGAAAGAACGGGTTATCAGAACTTTAAAAGAGGAATGCATACGGCTGAATGAATGGGAAACATTCGGTGAGGTAATTGAAGGTATTTTTAAAGGCGTGAAGGAGGACAACGCTGATCACCTTCATTCGGCGTTGGATTATTTAAGCCCTAATGAATTTGAAAAGAAACTGGAAAAGGAGAATAGTCTCGAAAATGCGGCTTAAAAGTGTCTTGACTCTTGGGGAGCGCTACAATATCCCGCGCCCCTTACATTCTCATGGAAAGAAATGAGTTTTTGTGATTTTTCCGTATCTTCCTCAACTTTATCCAATCCTCTTTCCAGAATATTCTTAACTGACCTGTGGGAACACACATCATATTCCAGAGCTCTGGAACATGCTTTTTCAAGACGTTCATCTCCATATCTTTTGGTGATATTTAATATCCCCAGACAGACTTTGTAAGCCTGTTCAGGATGTTTTTTGCTTTTTAATACTCGCTGGACCAAAGCCTTAGTATTTTCTCCCATCTTACTCGACTTAATGAATCTCTGGGGACTCCAATCCGCATAAAACTTATGCTCAGCCGGCATATGCTGCTTCAATGTCGTGTATCCGTACTTTTTGCAGTCTCTCTGATGAAACGCCACACGTTTGTTATCGTAATATACCTCTACTGCTGTAGCAGTATAGAACATCCGGACCTTTTTGCCTTTTAATTGATAGGGAACACTGTAATAATGTCTGTCTTCCCGGAGTTCCGCATGATAGTTAAACTGAACTCTTGGATTTTGCAAATCCCTGTATTCATATTTTTCCTCAGGAAAAGGCATCAACGCATCTTTTTCAATCTCGTTAAATAATGACCTGCGGCTTATCTTTGTCCTCTGGAAGAGCATGTTGTTATGTCTTTCCAGCAGTTCCCGAAATGCCCTGTTTAACTCTTTAATTGAGTAAAACTTCTCATTCCGTAACGGCGCGAATAATCTTGTATATATTATCTCAACAGCAATTTCAGCAAGAGCTTTATCCTTAGGGCTATTAGACCTCGCGGAAATAATTGCTGTTGAATAATGTTCGGCAAAATCCAGATATACCTGATTTAATTCCGGTTCATATTTATTCCCTTTAATTACACCGGTTTTTAGACAATCAGAAACTATGGCTTTAGGAACTCCTCCAAAGTATCTGAGGGCATTCTCATTTGAAGTTATCCAGTCCCGCTGTTTTTCCGTCATAGTTGCTTGCGCATAGGTCAGCCGACTCGCTCCAAGCACTGCGACAAAAACGCTTACTTTTATCGGCTCTTCTGTTTGAGCATCATAAATCGTGAATTTCTTCCCGGCATAATCAACAAACATCTTATCACCTGCCTTATGCTCAATTCGCATATATACTTTGGAAGCACTCCTCCAGACCTGAAAATGATGACAGAATTGAGAGTATTCATAACCATCAGGATATTCATGACGGTATTCCTTCCATAATCTCTGTAGAGTTACTCCTGTTTTTTTGAGTTCTTTAAGAAAATACTCAAATTTGCCGGAAAGAATTTTATACTTCTCAGACTTTCTTCCTTTGCCTTTTTCAAGGGTTCTCAGCTGTTCGCTGTCACTCATCTGTTTAATGTCTTCATAATGCAGCCCCGCTAATCTGAAGTCTGTTACATATTGCGCACCTACCGGCCTTGAAATTTCCCTGATTTTTCGCATGCTTATTCTCCTGTTGGCCACGCGACCCTCCTTAAAAGTTCTACAACACTCCTAAAGATATTCTTACCTTTTACTCAGGAAATTTGAATTTTTTTATGCTTTTTT
>CALEIX010000248.1 GCA_937898825.1 uncultured Elusimicrobia bacterium
TCCATGTCTTCGCTGCCCAAAAGCATCAGGTAAGCGTCAATGTTTTCAACGGAGAGCCCCTTCACATTTTTATACGCCAAAGCGTAAAACGGAAGCTGGACGGATTTCAAAGTTTTTATCCAATTTGCCCTGTCATTCAAATCGAATTCTTTCCAGTTAGGGACTTCGGCTCTTGCTCCGGTCTTATAATCCACTATTTCCGTCAAAGCGCCTCTTTGCTGCACCCTGTCGACGCGCCCTTTCAGTTTTATTTTTCCGAACCGGGTTTCTATCTCGGTTTCAAGGTCCCTTTCGCAATCCAGTATTTTTATTCCGGAAAGTTTTTCCTCGTGATATTCCAGCAAGTCTTCAAGCCTTCTCTCCACCTGCCTTTTAACCACGTATTCGTATCCCCTGTTATGCTCCGGCATTTTCACGGCGAATACTTCTTCGGATATTTTCTTTATAAGCTTATAGTCCTCTTTGTGTATTTTAAGGGGTCGCCCGATTTTCTTTTTAAAGAATTTTTCAAGTATGTCGTGAACTATGGAACCTATGTCTTTTTGCTCTATTTCCGGGCTTATTTCGTCTTTTTCCGACAGGTTAAGCAGGTATTTATTGTAAAATCTCAGGCCGCATGACAGGTAAGCGTCCAGCGCCGACGGGGAATACTCCCTTTTTAAAAGACGATTTATCATTTCTTCGTTCTTGGCGGAGGCTTTCGGCTCCCGCCGGGAAAACTTGATATTGAAATAAATGTCCTCTTCTTTGGGCTTTTCTTTTCTTTTCAAAAGCTCCCATACGAGTTTTTCCACGAAAGGGCTCCTCTCTTTTTCCTCGTTGTCCTTGTAAAAAATATGGGCTTCCTCGGCTGAATTTATCAACGTGAAAAAATAATAAGCCGATATCTTTTCCCTTTTTTTATAAGTCGAAAGCCCCAGATTCTCCCTGATAAAATGCGAAAGGAGCGTATCTTCTTTCCTTGCCGCCGGAAGCATGTCCGCATTGGCGTCAAGGAAATAAACCTTTTTGAATTTAAGCCCCCTGGTTTCAAGAAAACCCAGGACCTGGAAGCCCTTGAGCGGCGTTCCCGGGAAAGGATATGAAACGGAATTTAAAGCGTTAGCCAGGAATTTGAAATAAGAGGAAATGTTGGAAAAACCTCTTGAAGACAGGATGCAATTTTTAATTTCCTGAATGTTTTCCATGATAATGCCGGCGAAAGCACTCCAGTACGGGTGCAAATGGGCCGTCCCATTTTCCGAAATGAATGACAATGCTTCCAGCAGTTTCTCCGCGAAATCCCCTATATCGGCTATTCTTTCAAACGGCCTGACGAGCTTGTCATGAACAAGTTTCAAATGTTCTTTTATTTTCTCGGCCCCGGGCCCGGCCCCGGAATAAGCGGCGAATTTTTCAAGCGACCTTGCGACAATTTCCCGGTCATTCTCTATTTCTTCCAATGCCCTGTATTTGCCCGGCTGCTTAGAAAGAACTTCTTCGGCAGTTTGGAAAATTATCCTGGAGGTTTCGGCACTTTTTAGCATATAAATGTTTTTAACATATGGATGAAAAACAAAACGCAAATAAACGGGAATGAAATACTTGTCACCTGATTTCCTGTCCAGCAATTCCGCCAAGGAATTTATCAAGGTATAGACCGGGGTCGCCTTGGCGGGATACCCCATGGAAATATTGTAACCGGAAATATCGGCCAAAGAATTGTGCAAAAGCGGGAAAAGCGAATCGGCCGAGGGCAGGACGGCCACGCTTTGAGAAAGGTCCTGCGCTTTCTCTTTTGAGAGAATTTCCCTCAGTTTCATAACCTCGCCGTGAATGTCGGAGGACTTGTAAAACTTTAATTTCACGCCTTTGCCCGCGCTTTCGCCCCCGGCTTTAAGCGCACTGTCCAGAAAAGAGAACTGTTCCTTTATTCCCGGTCCCTCGCGCGAAATCAAAAGAAAGCCGGGTATTTTCGACAGGGCCTTTATCATTTTTCTTTCCGCCGCGGTAAAGGCGAAAAAGCCGGCTAAAATGATATTCTCGAACTTAGAAAGCGAGGGGAAGTCGGATTTTTCGGCAAGCGCCGCGTATTTCATGGAGCGCGTCGCCTGGCCCTTTTCGACAATCTTTTTGTAAAAAGCGGAATAGAGCGCGGAAAACTTTTTTATCTTCTTCACGGAAGCCGGGCCCCGCATTTCACCCGGCAGGATTTCGTCAAAGGCCGAAAGGTCCTTTTCCGTTTTCAGTTCTATTTTTATTTCTTCCAAATCGCTTATGAGTTTAAATGCCCAGGGCAGGAAAGAATCCAGTTCCAGGTCTCCGAGACCGAAAATGGCGAGCGTTTCTTTTTTCATTTCCTCGTACAGCACGGCGGCTAAATCCAGCTCGGAAGGTTCCGGCTTTTCTTCGCCGGCGAGAAAATCCACGAAAGCGTCCATGGGCATTATGCCGGGCGAGGGATGAGCCCCCAACCTGCCGGCCAGCGCTTTTCTCAGGAAATGCGCGGGTCTTTTGCCGGGAAAAACCACCAGGTTCCTGGAAATATTCGAACTTGAAAGCAATTTTTCGGCGATTTTGTCAATCAAACTCTCTTTGCTTTTAATCAACTCTATCATAAGGTTCGCCTTCGCGTAACGGTCGCCGATACCGAAAAATTTTTCTTTCCCTTGGCGTTCCCGTCAATTTTATCCTCTGTCATACTTCCGCCACTTTGGACAGGTCAACATACGCTATGTATCCCTTTACTGGTTTTTTATAGACCTCTTTCAAAATTTTCTTGTATTCCGCGATTTGCCCGGCATAATCCTCGTCTTCCCCGCCGGTCTTGAAATCCACCACAGCCACGCAATCCGGATCGATTATCACCCTGTCCATTCTCTTGAGATTTCCGGCACTATCGGTAAATTCCTTTTCAGTCATTACTTCCCTTCCGGGTTTTTGCGAAAAGAGGTCTTCGGCTTGCGGCGATTTCAGGAATCTCGCGATAATGCCCGATATTTCCTTTTTGTCGAAACCGAAAGGATAAAGCATTATTTTCCGCTCGCATATTTCATCCACGGCGGAAAAATCGCTTTCGCTTGTTATTTCCGACAATATCTCGTGCACGAGGTTTCCCCTGGCCGCTTCCCTTCCGCTTTCAGAAGTCGGTTTGACCTTGCCTCCGGTCATTTCTTTCGGCTTTGGAGAAGCGCCGCTTAGCGCCGGAGGAGCTTTTTCCAGGATTTTTTTCCGCATTTCCACCTTGCCGGTTTTTTTAATGTTTTCAAAAGCGTCTATTGGCTTCATTTCCTCTCTGGGTTTTTTACGCGCCTGTTTCACCACTATATTAGTCATCTGGTGTTTGGCGCGGGTGGATATGACGTAGAGAAGATTCAGATTTTGTATTCTTTCAGATTCTTTTTTGCCGCGGTAAACGGCTGCCAGCTTGTCGGAAAAATCAGCCAAGTCTTTGATTATATACCATACCTCAAGGGCTCCCCCCCCGGTCTCTTTGAAAAACATATTCTCCTTTGGACCTCTTTCATCGTAAATCATGTTAAAAACCGCGGAAAACCCCAGCCCCTTGGACTTGTGAAAAGTCATTACCCTCACCGCGTCCAGGAATTCGGGCAAATCCACGGAAAAGAATTTTTCGGTCTCATCATCCTCTTTCAGGACGGAATCCAGGAACCCGCTCAAAGTGGCGACGCCGGAATTTTCCGACTTCGCACAAGCGTCCAGGAATTTCGAGAGAAAGGCCGCTTCGTCGGGGAAATTTTCAAAAAGGGAAAAAACGGAATAAACAAGCGTCGCCAGCTCATACAAAGGAAGATAGCCGACTTTTGAAAAAATTTCGTCAAAAAACTTCTCCCATGTCTCAGGAAATTTTTCCTTGAAACGGACATAGGACATGTCCGTTTTCCGCAGGGAAAGGATAAACTCTTCAGTTTTACCGCGCGAAAAGCCCGAAGCTTTTATGAAAATATCCCCGAGAATGAAAGACGAGAAAGAGAGATTGTCGGCGGGAGTTTCCAGAAACCTCATAAAACCAAGAATTTCGGCTATTATCTTCCTTTTCCTTATGTCCAGAGAGCTCAAAGACGCCACATTGATGCCTTCCCCGGAAAGCCATTCCACTATGGAGGAAATTCTCTTGTTTTTGTCGGTCAAAACAGCAATTTCGTTCAACGGGTATTTTTCGCAGGCCTTTTTTATTTCGGAAAGAAAAATATCCTTTTCTACTCCGTCGTCCATGGACTTAGCTTCCATAACGATTGTCTCGACTTTGCCCTTGTCTTTTCTCCTTTCAAGCGGCCTTTGCTTAAAAGAGGTAAGCTCCGTCCTGTCATCGCCTATTATTTCGCCCATGCGTTTTATCCTGTCCTTGAACAGGTAATCGGCGAAAGAAACTATTTCACCGTCGCTCCTGTAATTCACGGGAAGGTCCTTTTTCTCTATTTTCCCGCCGAGAGAATCAAGGGACAGGTATTCGCTTTTTCCCTTGCCCGCGGCAACATCCAGGAAATTCCTCATTATCTTGTAATCGGCGTTCCTGAACATGTAAATGGCCTGCTTTATGTCTCCCACCGCGAAAAGGGAGCCCCGCTTGGAAAGTGCCTCTTCTATCAAAGGCCTCATAACATCCCATTGGAGTTTATTCGTGTCCTGGAATTCGTCTATCAGAAAATGGTTTATCTTTTCGCCCAGTTTAAGGTAAATCTCCGGCACGTTTTCTCTTTTTATGTAAGAAGAAAGTCTCCTGGCTATATCGCTTATATGCAATGTTTCACTTTTGCCGTTTTTTATTTTGTCAAGTTCTTGCAAAAACTTTCTGTAAATTGATATGTAAGGATAATAATGGTACCTGGAATTGAATTCGGCCAGATCCAGGACCATGGCGTTCAGTTTAAACTTGTCTTCTTCCCAGCCGTCGTATCTCGCGGCTTTGATGTTTCCTTTTATTATCCCGTATTGGGACCTGTATTTTGAAATGAACAGGGTGATATTGCCGCTTTCCTTAACCCTGAAATAAAAATTTCTCAGCAAATCAGGGTTTCCCGCTTTATTCTCTATTTCCGAGCAGAATTCCATTATCTTCCTGAATTTTCTTTTTATTTCCCTGGAAGGGTTCAGGCCCTTTTTCAAAAATATTTCACCGCCCGTTCTTCCTTCTTCATTCATAAAGCCGGAAAAATTCTTACGCACGCGGGTTATGGGATTCCACGGGAAGGCACTGCTCTTGGGAATAACTTCCAGGAATTCGTCTATCTCTTCCGTTTTGAATTCTTCGGTTCCTATCCTGGAAAAAAGTAAATACAAAGCGGCTTCCTGCAATGCGTCGTAATTCATGGTTATCTCGGGTCTGAACGGAAGATTGAGCTCGGCGGTAGAGCAGGACATTATCCTGGCCAGGAAACTGTCTATTGTCTGGATGTGGAAATTGGAATAATCGGAAAGGATCTCATCGGTTATTTTTGCGGCCTTAGAGCGTATTTCTTTTTCACTCATGTCCACGAGCGCCGCGGTTTCCCTGATTTTCGGGGAGCGTGGGTCCAGCGCCAGTTCCTTCAGCCAGTCAAGGATTCTAACTTTCATTTCCTTGGCGGCATTGTTGGTAAACGTTACGGCGAGTATGTTTTCCAGCTTGTTCAGCGGGATTTTATCGGATAAAACAAATTGCACGTACCTTTTGGCAAGCGTATATGTCTTGCCTGAACCGGCGGAGGCACTTATCAGAAGGATATGCGGAAACTTAATTTCAGAATCCTTTCCCAAAACAATGGGATCTTTTTGTTTCATAAATATCCAAGAATTTATTCCGGCAAAGCTATGCCCTGTTCCTATTCTTCCAGAACGTCTTTAACTAAGGAAGGCGGAATTTCCTTTTTCGCCTTGGCGCCCAGCTTGCGTATCATCTCGACCTGCCTTATGAGATTTCCCCTGCCCGAGTAGAGCTTGCTAAAAGCTGCCTCGTAACTGGTTTTTGCGCTTTCAATGCTCTTTCCCATATTCTGCATATCCCCCAAAAAGCCGACAAACTTGTCGTAAAGTTCCCCTCCCCTTTTAGCTATTTCAAGAGCGTTCCTGCTTTGCTTCTCCTGCTGCCAGATGTACGAAACGGTTCTGAATATGGGGAACAACGTGGCAGTCGAAGCCAATATTATCTTTTTTTCAAACGCTTCCCTGAAAAGGTCCTTTCCCCTTTCTCTTGCTTCTTCAAGAGCGGCATTCAGGGCGCCTTCTATGGGCATGAACATTATAACGAAATCAGGCGTGCTTATGGCGTGGATGTCGTGGTAATCCTTCTCGGAAAGGTCTCGTATGTGGCTTTCAACCGATTCAAGGTGTCTCTTAAGAAAAGTTTTTTTCATGCCCTCATCTTCGCTGTTGTGATACTCGGCATAATCCTTTAGCGAAACCTTGGAATCAACTATTATATGCCTGTCGTCCGGCAGGTTTATTACTATATCGGGCTGCTTATCCTTCCTGTCGTCTTCACCCTTGAACTTTTTCTGCCAAAAATAGTGAACATCTTTTTCCAGACCCATCGCCTGAAGCATTTTCTCAAGCACCATCTCGCCCCAGTTGCCGCGAAATTTGCTGTCGCCTTTAAGCGCCTTAGTCAGATTCTCCGTCTCCTCGGTAACCTTATTGTTCAATTCCTGCAATTGTTTTATTTTTTCCAGAAGCCTGGCCTGCCCCTTTATATCCTCGCTGTGAACCCTGTCAACCCTTGTCTGAAATTCACTGATTTTCTCCTTGAGTGGATTGAGCAGCAGTTCCAGATTCATCTTGCTCTGTTGATTGAATGTTCTGGATTTGTCTTCGAAAATTTTGTTAGCCACATTTTCAAATTCAACTTTCAGTTTCTCGCGCATATTTTCCAATTCTGCCTTCTGCTGAACAAGTTTTTCATTCAAAGCGGAAATTTCGCTGTTTTTGGCCGACACTTCAGAGGTCAGTTTCTTTATCTCCTCGTTGTCCATTGCAAGGCGCCTCTCCAATTCCACCTTTTCCTCAAGAATCATTGTAGATTTCTCATCAAGGCGGCTCCTTTCAAGTAAAAGGTTTTCCCTTTCCTTTCTCAATTCCTCAAACTCCTCGAACGGCACTACCTTTTTCTGGCTGTTTTTATAATGAAAGTAAAAATATCCAAAGGCAGCTCCTATGGCAAGCCCTAAAAATCCAGCAAAGTATATAAATAACGGACTCATAATTTTCTCCTTTAAGAACGCTCGTTCTTTTTCAAATCCTTAACTAATTATAGCAACTATCGCGTATCTCTTTCCTGGAAACATCAGGTCGCTTCTCCGGAAAAGGAATTTTGAACCTCTGAACGTCTTTTAATTTCTTTTACCAGGCCTGCGAAAATCATCATATGAACGGGATAAAGACCGTACCAGTACAAATTGCCGAAAAAACCTTTTGGTTCAAAATAGGCGGTCTGTCGCAGAAAACATCTTCCGTTCCCGGACGGAGAAACCTCAAATTCAAGCCAGCCCCTGCCCGGCAGTTTCATCTCGGCCCTGAGAAGAATAAGCCGGCTTTCAATAACCCTCTCCACCCGCCAGAAATCAAGCGGCTCGCCTTGAAAAAGCAGAAAGGGATGTCTTCTTCCCCTCCTCATTCCTATCCCTCCTATCAAAGCGTCCGCCAGAGCTCTCAAATTCCAGAGCCAGTTGGCATAATACCAACCCTTTTCACCGCCTATTTCCGAAATGACCTTGAAAACCCTCCCGCAGGAAGCCGAAACTGAAACGGTTCTCTCTTCAGCTATCATTCCCTCCTTGTCGGTAAAAGCATAAGGTTTCTTCTGTATGGGAATAACAGACATTGCCCACGTGGTCTCAACAGCGTTTTCGGAAATTCTGATAAGAGCGTATTTGACGGCAGTTATATAGTCAAGCGGCTTTACTTCGGGGAAAATATCCAGAGCTGCATTGCTTTTGCATACCACATCGCTTTTCAAGCTTTCAAGGAGCGGTAACGCTATCACGCCGGGAATGGGAGTCAAAAAATCTATGAACCTTGCAAAGGCGCGCGGCGACCAGATCGGATACTTGAAAAACTTCCGCCTGAGTCCGCGCACCTGAGCGTATATTTCAAGCATCTCCTTGTAGGTTAAAACGCCGCTCCCGCCTATTTCTATAATTCTATTTTCTGCCTCTTTTTTTTCAAGCGACAAAACAAGATAGCTCAGCACATCGCGCACCGCAATCGGCTGGCAAAGACTCAGAAGATACTCGTAATAGGGAATAATTGGCAGCCTTTCCACAAGGTACCTTATGATTTCAAAGGAAACGCTTCCCGAACCGACTATAATCGCCGCCCTGAACTCCGTAACATTCAGACTGAAGGAACGGAAAATCTCGCCGACCATTTGGCGAGACCTGAGGTGACGCGAAAGGTTTTTACCTTCACCTAAACCGCCAAGATATATAACTCTTTTCACGCCGCTTTTGCGGCACAAAGAGGCAAAGTTTTCCGCCGAAATCTTCTCAGTTTCTTCAAAATCCGGAACGTCCGCCATTGAATGAGCCAGATAAAAAGCCGCCTCGCAGTCTTCAAGCGCATCTTCCAACCCCTCGCCGGTAAAAACATCCGCTTTGACTATGCTAACCTTGTCTTTCCAGAACTTGCCGCTGAGATTTTCGGGACTTCTGGACACGCATTTAAGCCGATATCCCCTTTCAAGAAGTCGCGGGGCAAGCCTTCCGCCAATATAACCGCTGGCGCCGATGATGGTTATTCTCTTTACTGGATTCATACGGGGAAATTGATTGATTTATTGCTTTTTTACACAGGAACGATTGAACGCTCTTTCGCCCAGTTCCTTATGAAACTCACGTCCCCGGCTCTCACTACAGACAGGGGCCGGGTCCTTCTTATTTCGTCAAAAAGCATTTTCATATCCAACTGAGCTCCCGTGTTTAGAGCGTCATACATGGCAGAAATTATTGCCTGCTCTATTTCGGCGCCGCTGAAACCGTCGCTTATTTCAGATAAAAGGTCCACATTGAATTTCGAGAAGTCAAAACCGCGCTTAGATAGATGTATTTTAAAAATTTCCTTTCTTCGCAAAGACATCTATTTCGTAACCTTTCTTTTTAACATTTGTTTCAGTATGAAAACCTAATGATCTGAAAATGTTTGCAACATTTTGCTCTAACAATGAACCTTTTTTTGATGCCATTTTAATCTTCTCCTAACTTATTCCTCAAATCATTTATTTCCTCGTCAGTTAGACCAAGTCTTTCCTTGAGAATCAATAGCCATTTCAGTGCTTTCTGCTCATTCTTCCACTCCTGAATCTTATCCCGACGTTGATGCTCATTAACTCTTTTCAACGACAAATCAATATGATCCTTA
>CALEIX010000249.1 GCA_937898825.1 uncultured Elusimicrobia bacterium
TTGCCGAACATTGGGACGTAAAGATCATCCAATAGGGCTTTCATGCTTATGTACGCATTGAAGGAGCCGTGGGGAACCAGTATAGTATTCATTTCTCTGAGCTGCTCTTGAACCTTCTCGTCTATAAGATTCCTGAAATGCGGAGCAAGCTCGTATTTCATAACTTTATACTTAATTGTCGCCGGTGGAATTTTTCCCTCTCTCAGGGCTGAATAAAGGCGCGCCGCTTCCATGGTATTCGTCTCTATCCATTTAATGAGTTTTTCCCTTATCACGGAATAAGGCATACCCTCTATCGGGCCTATTATATCCGCCGGCAGATTTGTCCCGGCAATAATGTCCGCCACTTCTCCGCGAAAAAAAAGGCTGGAACGCAGTTTATTTTCAATGCTCACAATTTCATCATCGGCAAATGCAGGCAACGGCGGCGGCGCAGTTTGAGAAAAAAGGGCTGGCTCTGAAAAGACCCAAAAAAGAAATATCAAAAAAGTGTTCATAATCAAAGCAAACCTTTAAACCAGTATAAAATTCTGCCGGCGGCTTTTGCGAGAAAACGCCTGTTTTTACAATCGGCGATAGTCAATTTTCGGCAATGCTTCAAATCTTCAAAAAAAGATCCTGTCACCGCCTGCCCAAATTCCCTGTCATAGACACTGACATTCATTTCAAGGTTATAATAGAGGCTCCTGTGGTCAAGGTTGTGGCTTCCGACAGAGGAAAACATGCCGTCTATCACAGCCGTCTTGGAATGCAGAACTTCGCCCTGCCATTCGTAAATTTCAACCCCACTTTTTATAAGGGCGGGATACAAAGTCATGGACGCCCATTTCACGTACGGATGGTCGGTTTTGGACGGGACGATAATTTTCACGCTTACGCCTTTTTTTGCAGCTTTAAGCAACCTTCGGTAAATCAATCTGTCCGGAAGAAAATACGCATTGATGATAAACACGCTTTCTTCGGCCTTCCTTATCGCATGCTTATAACTTCTCCTGATTGAAAACCTGCTCCTAAATCCACTGGCATAAAGCAGTTCGGCCGGCACTCCCTTTTCTTTTCGCGGCGGGGGAAAATCAATCTCGTACTTCTTGCCTCCGCAGGCTGCCCAGGAATCCGCAAAATTTTTCGCTATTTCAACGGCGACTTCCCCGCTTAATTTAATCCCTGAATCCTTCCATCCCTTCCCCCCCATGCTTTTGGGAGCGCTATCTATATTTATATTAAAACCCCCAAGAAAAGATATTTCACCATCAACGCACAGCGCCTTTTTGTGATTGCGCTTGAACAAGTTCCAGTGCGGCTTCCACGGCTCCACCGGATGGTATTCCCTGACTTTTATTTGCGCCCGTCGCATATCATCGAAGAAACTCTCTGAAGTTTCAAGCGAGCCCACCGCATCGTAGATTATAAACACTTTGACTCCTTCCCTGGATTTCTGCTTGAGAATGTCTGAAAACATCCTCCCGACGGCGTCATCGGCAAAAATGTAGAATTCCATCAGGATATATCTTCTGGCCGACTTAATTGCGCTCATAATAACCGGAAAAAACTTTTCGGCAGAGGGGATGAATTCAACCGAATTGTTCGTTAAGACTTTGCGGGGATTCAAACAATATCTACACCAATCCTTATTCATAAGCCTGCTTTAACCCTCTTTTCTATTTCTTTCATCTTCCGCTCATTGACGGAGAGAATAAACGCATCATATTTATTGTTTACTTCGCGAGAGCGTCGCAAAACGTTTTTTATCTTCGCAATTTCCTGCAAGGCTTTCCCCTTTTTGCCTGTTTTAACAAGTATTTCGGCGAGCATAAGCCGGGCCCGGCAAAAATTCGGCTCAAGAGATAACGCTTCCCTTAGCATAATTTCTGCTTCCCGGAAACTACCCGCCTTAAAAACGCCTTCAGCCGCGGCGAGACGAAAATAAGGGGAATAGGGATAGATTGTCCTGCCTAAATCGGAAATGGCCGCAAATCTTGCATAATTTTTGTTCTTCAAAAAGTCCCGCGCCATAAATTCAGTCAGCGCCCTTTCATCTATTTTATTATACGAAAGAACTTTTTCAAGAGCATTCAAATCGCCATTCTCCAAAGCATTCTTCCTCAGCCCGGCAAAATAAACATGAAAACAAAAAGAAATCAAAAACATCCCCGCAGCTATAATCGCAAATCTCCGCCCTACCGCCTTTGCCTTACTGAAATCGGCAAGAAATCCCAAACTGCCCCAGAAAAGCAGCGCAACCGCCCCGGAAAAAAAGACAATATCCACCAGGCCCTGCAGAAAACAGGCAAGCGCAATAAAGGAAGGCAAAGCTGCAATTTTGCCGTCTCTTCTAAAATCGAAAGATTTGGCTAATGCGAAAATGAAAGCGCCGCCCAGGGCCAGGCCGCCTTCAACCATAAAATTCAAAACCTGGCTATGGGCGTTAAGGGCGTTGTGCCCATAATAAGAAATTCCGTAAAAAAACGGGAATTTAAAAGATGAGAAAGCCTCCCTGAAAAAACCAGGTCCCCAACCGAAAAGGGGGCGCTCGGCGAACGCTTTGAGAGAAACCCACCATATATCTATTCTTTTATAAGATGTCGGGGAATTTAATTTCAAAACTTTCTCAATAAAATCGTCAGGCATAGACAGGACAAGCAAAAGAACAAAAATTGTGGCGTAAACGCCCGCTTTCCACCTTCGGAAATAAACAATGATGAACACAAAACAAAGAGAGAAAGAAAACAGGGCTCCTCTCGAATTTATTTTCAGCATGCCCCAGACAAACAAAATGGAAAGAAAAATAAAAGTCGCTGCGCTTCGTTTATTGTTTGAACTAAAAAATTTGAAAACGGATAAAACCGCGGCGCAATTTAAAAAAACGGCCGCGTAATTTGGATTGGAAAAAAATTTTTTCAGAAAGGCACCTTCCCAAAAAACAAGCGCCAATGAAAACAGAGCGCAAAGCAAAATCCCTCCATGCCAAAAAGACAGGGCTCTGGAACTTGTGTAATTAGAGGCGGCGAGCGCGAAAAACAAAATGAAAACCGCCTGTTTCCAAAAATCCCATAAACTCATCGCCGGAAAAACGGAAAAAAGGCACGAAACAAACGCGGCCAGAAGAAAAAAATTCCACGCATTGTTTTTGTATTTTATTTTGCCAGAGAAAAAGAAAGTTAGAACAACGATAACAGCACTAAATTCCGCCCAAGATATTGTTCCCCTCAAACACATCAGCGAAAAGGACAATAGCAGCAAAACTGCAGGCAAAATTTCAAATAATTTGTCTTTGTTTATTTTCTTTCCCATCTAAAATACTTTTTCCATCGTTTTTTGAGATTAGTGTTAAGGGCATTGTTGACTTTGGTGTATATAATTTCAAGCTTCGTATAAGGACCGGGGTTATATGGATTCAAGAAAAGCGATTCTTCAAGAGCCGCAACGCTTTTGAAAAGAAGAAACTTATCCCGCGTTTCAGAAAACTTTCCCAAATAAAAATCACCCTCAAAATCATAAACCAGAGGATTACAACAGTCGATTTTCTCCATTTTGCCAAAAATTCTCTCCACTACCTTTACCCGGTTTGCAGAAAGCGCTTTCTCCCGCATATTTTCCAATTTCAAAGTTTTCACAAATCCCTTCGCTGCGGCAAGAAAAATTAACAAAATCCCAAAAGCCCAGACAGAGGAAAATTCAACTTTTTCAAATTTCAAATCCAGACTTTCCCTAACTGAAAGTCCCATTACCATACAGAATATCCAGAGCAGAAAGGGCTGGGAAAGACCAAAATCCACAAACGAATGAAGAAGCGCGGCAATCAAGGAAAATCTCTTCGCTCTTTGCGTCCGTATGCCGAAAAGAAATATGAAAGACATCCACAGAAAAAAGGACAAAAAACCGTTTTCAGCCAGGAATTCCAGAAAATAATTGTGCGCATAAATGCTGGAAATCCCTCCTGCCAGCGGGGCGTGAAAGGCGGGATATACGAAAGTGAAAGAAGAATATCCCCAGCCCCAGAGAGGTCTCGCAAGGAAAATGGCAATAGCGTCTTTCCACCAGAGGAGCCTGTTTGAAACAGAACTGGCGTCAAGAAACAACAATAAAGCGCCCGAAACCGCGACCAGGATTATAACCAGGTATTCCTTTCTTATTTCCTTTCTGAAGACAAGAACGCCGACGCCCAACATCGCAAGCATTCCTCCCAAAGAGGCGCTGAAGAAAACTGCCGCCACGGAAATAATGCACACTAAGTAATCCTTCTTCTCCGCCGCGAGCGGCAAAAGCATAAGAAAAAAAAGCGCAAAGGAATTGGGATTTTTCAAAAGCGTTAAAGGAGGAAATGTTTTGCTGCAAATGGTCTCAAAAAGAGCAAAGGCAAAAATAATAATGGCGGCAATTTTCAAACATTTGTAAACAAGATTTTCCTGCTTTTGCGTTAGGTGCGCTGAAAAAATAATAATGGCAAAAGCCACGCACAGATTTAACCATTCGCTTTTTATAACAGTCTTTAAAGGACTGAGGGAAAAAGAGAAAAACAAAGAAACAAAAACCGCTGTCAAAAAATAAAATTGCCTGGATGAAAAGAAGGAAGAAACCTCGCTTCTGAGAAAGGCGGAGAAAATCCAGGCAAAGGAAAGAAACAAAATGGAAAATTGAAAGAAGATTTGGGTTTCAAGATTCCACAGCCTTCCGAATAGCGGCGAAATTGCGACCAGAGCTGCGGCTGCGGTAAGAATCATCCATTTAGCTTATAATTCTCGGCGTAACGAATATCAAAAGTTCTCTCCTGACCCTTTCGCTGGTTTTCTTCTTGAACAGCCAGCCAATAAGCGGCAAGTCTCCCAAAAGAGGAACTTTAAATTCTCCCTCCGATTTATAATCGTGAATAAGTCCACCTATGACTATGGTTTCCCCGTCGCTGGTTATAACGGTGGTGTCCGCGCTTCTCGTGTCTATCCCGGGCGCTCCGCCGGCAACAGCTTGAATCGTTGGAGAAACCTGGCTGACTTCAGGATTTATTTTAAGCGCCACTTTCCCGTCGGATGTTATTGTAGGAGTCACCTTCAAAATTATGCCTGTCGTAACATAGACCACTTTTGTCGTGGAAATCGGCGGCGTTGAGCCAGTGGTTTCAGTTGTTGTGTAGGGAATCTGGGTGGTTATGTTTATGGTCGCTTCCTGATTGTTCAGAGTGGCCACTTTCGGATCGGACAGGATTTTTGCCTTTCCCCTGCTTGCGGCCGCGCTTAAAATGGCATCGAACATATAATTGGCAGCCACCTTTCCAAGTCTGAAGGTGCCGTAAATTATATTAGCGGGAAGATTCACCCCCGTGCCGCTTGAATCAGCACCAAGGGGAAGACCTGTTCCGCTGCCATCTGTCTTGTATGTCATCCCGGGGGCAGCAGCACCAGACTTCAAGCCCTTATCCGCATCGCCTATTCCAAAATATGTCCCCTTCTTTTCGCCATAAGCCGACCACTTGATTCCCAGATTAAAATCGTTGTTCAGGGACACTTCCACAAGTTTTGCCTCTATAAGAACCTGCCGGGGCGGTCTGTCCAAATTTCTTATAAGCCTTTCAGTTTCCTCAAGCCCCAACGGGGTGTCCGTTACAATGACGGCATTATTGTTTTCATCCGTGGTAACAGTCGCCTTTCTTCCCTGCGCCGAAGCCATATTTGTAATCTGACCCTGAACGTCGGAAGCCTTCGCATAATCCAGAAAGAACACTCTTGTCTGCGGCAGCGCTTTTTCCTGCTCTTTTTCAAAAGTCGCGGGCGAGGCAACTCGCAAAATTTTATCTCCTATTTGTTGAGTGGCGAGATTTTTTATGTTCAACACTGTCCTGAATGCCTCGTCAAAAGGAACCTTGTTCAGATTCAGCGTGATATTGCCGCTGATATCGTCTCCAAAAACGAGGTTAATGCCGGCTTTGTCCGCCATTATATTGAGAACATCTTTTACGTCAGCGTCGGCAAAATCGTAACTTATTTCCCAGGAGGGAAGATTTTCCATTATGTCATTGGAGTAGGAAATATTCTCCGATCTGGACATCTTGCGCGTCGCCACTTTAGTTGTGATTTCGGCAGCTTCTTTCTGCGAAAAGGCTGCGTCCGGAATTATGGTCTCAATGACTTTGTGGGGCGTATCCTTAGGCGCGCTTTTGAAAACACCTTTCTTTTTTGCCCGCCTGGAAAAAATCTTTCCTCCCACGACTACGATAATTTCGTTCCCCTTTTTTATCACATCATAAGCTGCCTTTTGCGAAAGTTCCAACACAACTCTAGCTATGCTCAGTGGCTTCCTTTGATATTGTCCGGTTCTGACCCTTTTTAAAAAAGTGCCTTTTGCCGGTATTTCTTGCAGGGTCTTGAGAGTCGCATTCTTAAGGTCTACAACTACCTTGGGCGGTCTTGAAACCATAAAAGCTTTGTAATCCACCGGTTTGCTTGTTCTTATGTAAACGCTTTCAGACGACACTCTTACAGATTCCACCATGGCTTGGTGAAGAGCGAAAACAAACGGCGTGTTTTGGAAAGTAAAAGCGATGATAGTCAAAAAAGTTACAATTTTCCTCATAAATGTCTCCTTGAAAAACTTACTTTCGCGGGTTTAAAACTATTTTACGGAATTGTTTCTGTGAAGTTATTAGTACAACCTCCCTGCCTCTGATAATTCCTCCCACATCCGGAATTATCTTTTTCTTGGAATCAGTCAACCTGCCGGCATTTAAAATATACG
The DNA here is from genome assembly GCA_937898825.1 of uncultured Elusimicrobia bacterium. Lineage (GTDB taxonomy): Bacteria > Elusimicrobiota > Elusimicrobia > Elusimicrobiales > UBA9959 > CALEIX01. The sequence goes on from CALEIX010000249.1 coordinate 6,727, forward strand.
TTTTGCCTCCTTTCGCGTCGCGGAGTATCGCCTGCCTTCCTTTCTCATCTTCTATTATTCCCGTAAGTTCAAGATTATATACCGAAAAAGAACTTTTGCACACTTTTTCTGCGTCTTCCGTTTCCCATTTTCTCGAATCCCCGAATACATTGCTTTCAATCAGCGGGTCTCTTGTTACTTTCGGCCGATAAATGCTGTCAACGGTAAGTGGCGCACTGGATGAAGAAACCAAACCCTGGGCGAAAAGCCCTGAAGGCACCAGAAGGAAAAAACATAACAAGAGTTTTCTCATATAACCTGCCTATGTGCTGTACTGATAAGCCACCAGGCTAAATGTCACGCTTGCGGAATAATCCCCGCTTGAGGCATTTATCCTCACATTTTCAAGAGTGAAAATTCTTTCCTGCAAAGCCAATTCCGCAAAAAACCTGCCAAAATCGTGGTAATTGCCCCTTGCACTTATGGAATACAACACTTTTAGAAAATACCGTTCCTTCTTTGAAGAACCCGGAGAAATGCTCGCGATATTTATGTGATGTTTCTTGCTAATCTCAGTAAGTTTTTTTATCAGGTCCGGAATCTTTTTTCCGCGCGGAAGTTTCTTTTGAGCAGCTTCCTTGTCTTTCTTAAGCTGCTCCAGCTTGGCGCTTAAATTCTTATACTGGGCATCCCTTCTTTTGGCCTTGTCTATCTTGTTTTGAAGCTCGCTTATTTTTCTGTTTTTCGTTTCTATGTTCTTAGCAGTCGGTATCCAGAAATACGCTATATACAAATAGCCAAAAATCCCGCCGAAGAAAATCACCGCCACTATTTGAGTTATCTGCTCTTTGGTTAATTGCAAGTTTTTCATAAACTATCTTGAATACGCCACTTTTATGAAAGTGGTATAGGTTGTCTGTCCTTCTTTTTCCGCCATGGAAATTGAACCGACCTCTATATCTGAATACTTTTTGTCTTTCTCCAGGTAATTTATCCAATATGCCAGGTCCAGTGCCGACCGCGATTTCACCTGAAAATCAATATTAGTCTTTGACCCCTGATTATTGGTATTAATAGAGGTAAACCACATCGTCGGAGGCAAATCTTCGAGGATATCCTGAAGCAACTGCACATAGAGAAATTTATTTTTGGAGATTTGATTGATGGCACTCAGATAATTCTCCACTTCCCTGATTTGAGCGTCCAATTTTTCCACCTCCGCCACTTTCTTCTGCCATTTTTTGAACTCAGCCTCTTTTCGCACCAATAATGCATCGGCTTTTTTCGAGCGGCTGTAGTGATAAAGCGTAATTCCCGCCACAACCAGAATAAATCCTCCGGTTATCATGATGATTTTGGCAATCATCACCCTGCGGTTTATTTTGTTTATGTATTCGGGCGGTATTAAGTTAATTCTTATCATTCTTCCCAGTCCTTGATTTTCCTCAATGCAAGACCGGTCGCGATGTTCATCGCCGGCAGAATATCGGGCGGAATGTTTTTCGCCTGCTGACCGAATTTAGACAAAGGATTGGCAATTTCAACGGGAACCCTGAATTCCCCCGACAGATATTGAGATATGTTTCCGAAATTTGCCATCCCGCCGGAAAGAAAAATCTTGGAAATCGATTGATCCCCTCCCTGAGAAAGGTAATAATCTATCGAGCGGGAAATCTCGTTGCAGAGATTTTTCATTATGCCGAAACAGGCCTTGGAAATGGCAAGAGCCTCTTTGTTGTAATCCATTATTGCTTTTTCCTTCTCCTCGGTCGTAAGAAATAGACCATAGTGCTTTTTGAGTTCTGGCGCCGCCTTGATTTCCGTTCCGGTGACTTTGGCTATAGCTCTATCGAAAGAAGTTCCAGCTATGAAAATGTCCCTTACAACCCTTGTAACTCCCTGCGAAATTATGGAAAGGTTGGACACCTTGTTGCCAATATTGAGAACAAGAATGGTGCTTTCGCCAAAATCGGGGTAAAGCCAGGCGTAAAGATTTTCAAGAACGAAAGCGTCCACATCTATGATTATTGGTTCAAGTCCCGCGTCGGTAAGAATATTAAGCCTGTCATCTATCAATTCTTTTTTTGCGGCTATGAGAACGGATTCCATTTTCGCCTGCCCCTCTTCATTTACGTCGCCCAGAGGAAAATACGTGAGATTGACATCGTTAATATCAAAGGGGATGAAGGGCTCTGCTTCCACGCCAAGCGTAAGCTCCATTTCCTTCCTCGAAAGTTTGGGGAACTTCACATATCTCACGATTACCGAATTGCCCGATATGGAAGTAGCGGCGAATTTGAACGGAAGACCCTTCTTTTTCAAGTACCTCTTTATCTCTTCGGAAATGAATATCGGTTTCTCCTCTGAATTAATATCGGGAGGAAAATCCAGGGGCACATAACCCCAGTCTTTCAATTTTAATTCTTTTTTCTCTTCCTCCAGAGTCACGAATTTGAGGGCATAACTCCCCACGTCCACGCCTATAATCGCTTTTTTGGGAAAGAGAATAGTTTTTACATCTATGTTCAAAGGATTATTCATTCACTCGATAAAAATGCAAAACTGGTTTCCTTAAATTCTTTCACTACACACAATTATACTAAAACTTCTATGAAAATATATTAT
>CALEIX010000250.1 GCA_937898825.1 uncultured Elusimicrobia bacterium
AATATATGGAATGACCGGAGGGCAGATGGCTCCAACTACCCTTGTCGGACAGAAAGCCACTACATGCCCGGCGGGAAGAGACCCGAATGTGAACGGATATCCAATAAGGATATGCGAACTTCTTTCCGCTCTTGAAGGCGCCAAATATGTTGAAAGAACCACTGTGCACACACCTGGAAATGTAATTAAGACAAAGAAAGCTATTAAAAAAGCATTTCAATGTCAAATTGACAAGAAGGGATTTTCTTTGGTGGAGATACTTTCCATGTGTCCGACCAACTGGAAGATATCACCTATTGATGCTGTAAAGTATATTAACGACAGAATGATGGAAATATTTCCGCCCGGCGTTTACAAAGATTTGAAGGGAGGTGAATAATGTATCAAGGAATACGGATTTCAGGTTTTGGAGGTCAGGGGGTGATTTCGGCAGGAATACTTCTTGCCTATTCCGGGATGATAGAGGGAAAGAATGTAAGTTTCTTTCCTTCTTACGGCGCCGAAATGAGGGGCGGGACCGCCAATTGTTCGGTGGTCATTTCGGACGAGGAGGTGACAACGCCAATCGTTTCGGAGCCCAACACGGTTATTGTGTTTAATGAGCCGTCGCTGGCAAAGTTCGAACCAATGGTTAAAAGCGGCGGTCTGCTTATAATCAACAGTTCTCTGGTGCATTCGCGCCCTAAAAGAAAGGACATAAAAGTGCTTGAGGTGCCTTGCAATCAAGTGGCCGGAGAGATTGGCAACGCAAAAGTAATGAACATGGTGGCTTTGGGCGCGCTTGCCGAAAATACCGGTGCTCTTTCGGTGGACACAATCGTAAAATCACTGAGCGCAGTTTACAAAAAACTGAAACCTGAAGTGCTTCAATTAAACGAAAAAGCCCTCAAAAAAGGAACCCAGTTCAGATTGAATTAATGCTTGCTTTTTTGAACAATCGGAGGGCTCTTGTGCCCTCCGATTTTTTTTATCTTTTGCCGAACTCATGAAATTTATCGCCGATTCCATGCTCGGAAAACTATGCAAGTGGATAAGAATACTGGGTTTTTCCTGCAAATTCGTTGAAAGCCACGAGCGCGACCCCGAAATGATGAAACTGGAAGCTATAAATGAAAAAAGGATTATTCTCACGCGGGACACAAGGCTTTCAGCAGCACGCAGAAACCTGCTGCCGCGGGTTGTCTTTGTCCGGAACCAGAATTGGCGCAAACAGCTCGCCCAGGTAATAAAAGAAATTAATTTAAGCAGGAGCCAGTTTCGCCTTTTTTCGCGATGCCTTATCTGCGATAGTTTGCTTATAAACGCGGATGAAAAAGATTTGACCGTCGTAAAAAAGGAAATCGTGAAAAGAGAAAAAGCATTTTCCAAATGCCCTTTATGCGGCAGAATATACTGGCGCGCCTCGCATATTGAAAATTCGCGGAAACTGTTGGATAAAATATTAAATGAAGAGTGAAGAGATAAAATCCGAAAAAATCAATTACAAAAAAACCTTCCGTTTGCTTTTGTCAATGGCAAAACCATATAAAACATCTTTTGCAAAAGCTTTCGCATATCTTATCATATCCACTGCTTTAGCGATGCTCAGTCCCATTATAATCCGGCATATTATTGATTACGCCATCGCTTCCAGGAATTATCCTCTTTTGCTTCTGGAAATTTCGATTTACGCTTTAGTAACGGTTCTTTTTTTGATCGCAAACTACGCTATGTATATCCGCCTCATTAAAATCGGACAAAATATAACTACCGATTTGAAAAACAAGATGTTTGCGCATATGCTATCACTGGACATGGATTATTTTGCCAAAAATCCAGTCGGCAAATTGACGGCAAGAATAGAAGCCGACACGGCCCGCATTTATGATTTATTTACGGAAACCGCGCTTATGATTGTCAAGGACATAATGATGTTTTTCGGCGTGTTTATTATCATGTTTTATCACAGCCCCGCCCTTACCCTCGTTCTCCTGCCTTTGTTTCCAGTTATAATGGGGATTACCTGGCTTTTTTCAAAGAAGAGCGCTCCGTCGTTTGTCAAGGTACGGCGGCTCACTTCTGAAATAAGCGGTTATCTAACCGAGATGATAAATTCGATAAAAATTGTGCAGGGATTTTCCATGGAAGAACTTTCCGCCAGAAGATTGGACAGGTTGAACCGGGAAAAATTCGCGGCGGAATTTAAAGCGGAATATTTGATGGTCCTTTTCTTTATGACGATTCTTCTTCTTCAGCCGCTTTCCACCTCAGCTGTTTTCGGTTTCGGAGGTTTCTGGACGCTTAAAGGAAAGATTACGGTGGGTATATTGGTAATGTTCCTCATGTATCTGGACAGCCTTTTTGAGCCAGTTTTCAGGTTTTCCGAGCACATAAGTATAGTGCAAAAATCGTTTTCAGCCGGTCAGAGGATAGATATGATTCTTTCCCTGAGACCCAGCATACAGGATGTCAAAAAATCCAGGCTTGCAGCAAAGGATACAATTTGTCCTTTCCCCGGCGCTCAGGGAGCGGCAATGGTCACGGAGACGCCAACAGTTTTTCCTGACGGAGTAAATGGCCTGAGAAAAGGTATTGAGTTTAAGAATGTCTGGATGAAATATGAGGAAAATTCGGACTGGGTTCTGAAAGATGTTTCGTGTTTTATTGAAAAAGGCAAAACCTTCGCCATCGTGGGGGAGACGGGAGGAGGAAAAACCACGTTAATCAATGTTCTCCTGCGTTTTTACAATTATCAGAAAGGCGAGATATTTCTGGACGATATCCCTCTGAAAAAAATCAACATCGCCTCGTTGAGATCCCTGTTCGGTCTGGTGCAGCAGGATATGTACCTTTTTCCGGGAACTATACTGGATAACTTGAAAATAATGGATTTTTCGGTTCCCGATGCTAAAATCTACGACGCAATAGACAAAATGGAGCTTAATGAATTTTTCCGCAAGCATAGTCTTAAGAAGAAAATTGTGGAAAAAGGCGCGAATATATCCACAGGTGAAAAGCAAATAATATCTTTACTAAGGGCTATGATTTTAAACCAGCCTTTTCTTATTCTGGACGAGGCTACCGCCTATGTGGATCCCTATACTGAAAGAACGCTTACAAGAGCTTTGAAGCGAATAAGCGAGGATAAAACGCTTATTGTAATAGCGCACAGGCTCTCCACCATAGAAGCAGCGGACAGGATAACTTTTATCTCGAACGGTCGGATCCTGGAGGAGGGCGTTCACGACGAACTTCTGAAAAAAGGCGGACTCTACTCCAAGTATTACAAAATCCAATTCGGAGACAGGCAATGATATATGTGCTGAAGTGGCTTGTTCCATTTTGGGCGAAATACAAGAAAAAGGTTGCCTTTATCATTCTTCTCGGAATGCTTAGCGCGGGTTTGCGGGTAATAACTCCATTGATAATCAAAAACATCGTAAACGGTTTCCAGACCAATCCTTCCGTGGATTATTTGACGCTGAATGCTCTTGTGATTTGTGGGGTTGGGATTTTGAGTTATATAGTTGGAATCAACGCTGCCGGCTCCCGCGCCTGGATGAATATAAGATTTGAATGGGACTGTCGTCAGAAAGTTTACGAGCATATTCTCAAGTTGGACAATGAGTTTTTTTCCGAACGCACAACCGGCGACATCATAACCAGACTCATCGACGACATATACGACAAGATTTCCTGGTTTTCTTGCAGCGGAGTTTTCAGGTTCATTCAATCCGCTTTCACGCTTATTGCCGTAATTTCAACCATATTTTATCTGAACTTTAAACTTTCCCTCTTTATACTTTTTCCACTGCCGTTCATTCTGGCGCTCTCTTCGAAAACGTCTAAAAGTCTTCTCGAAAAATTCAACGTTCTTCAAAAAACAATTTCAAATATATATGAATACCTTGAGATTTCGTTTTCGGGAATAAAGGTGATAAAAGCCAATTCAAAGGAAGAAGCCCAGTATAAATTTTTCACTAAAAAAACAGCCGAGCAAAAAAAAGCGGAAATAGACTCGGGCAAAACTTCAGTGATATTCTCCTACTTCTTTCATTACGCCAGTTATATCATTATTATCATGCTTTACGCTGTGGGGGGGAAGGAAGTGATAGACGGAAAAATCACCTTAGGGGAAGTTATAGCTTTTCAGGCATATTCTATTTTCCTGATATTTCCCTTGATGGATATAGGGCAGTTTTTTGTCAGGGGCAACAGGGCCAAAGCCTCAATAAAGCGCGTCGACGAACTTTTAAGGTGCAGACCGAAAATCAAAAGTCCCACCTCCCCGATTATCCTGGACAAAGTCAAAAAGGTGGAATACTACAAAGTATCATTGAAAATCAAGGATAAATACATTCTTCAGGATATTTCGTTTTCAGTTGAAGAAGGCTCAAAGGCCTCCGTCGTGGGAAAGACGGGGTGCGGCAAGTCGTATCTTCTGAATCTTTTGCCCCGCTTTATGGATCCTTCGTCCGGAGAAATACGTGTGAACGGAATTGATATCAAGAAATACGATATCAGCAGTCTGCGCTCGAAAATAGGTTACGCCCCGCAGGATGCCTCGGTGTTTTCTGACACACTGCTAATGAATATAAAAATGGACAATAAATTGCTGTCACAGGATAATATTGAGAAAGCGATTAGTACTTCAAAGTTGTCAAACGACCTTGCCAAATTTCCAAAAGGGCTTGATACTTACATCGGTGCCAAGGGGTTGTCCATATCCGGTGGACAAAAACAGCGCCTTCAGATAGCACGGGCGCTTGCCATTAATCCTCAAATCCTTATTTTAGACGATACAACAAGCGCCATGGATGCCGACACTGAAAATTCCTTCTGGAATTCGCTTGCTGAAAATTATCCCGCCTTGACCTGTCTCATCGCCACGCATCGCGTAATGACCATAGCTGGTTCCGATTTGATAATCGTTCTTGATGAAGGCAGAATAGACAGCATGGGTAAACACAATGAATTGCTTCGAACCTCAAGACTCTACCGTCAGATTTACGAGAAAGAAAAACTTGAAGAAGAGTTCATCGCGAAGCAAACGGAAAATAAATAGAATCTAAGCGTTCATAGCGTTTATAGCGTTGAGCGTTCATAGAATTATATGATAAAGTGTCAAGCTTTCCCCCAAAGGATATAAAATATCCTTGACAAGTTCAAAAGGAGGAAAG
>CALEIX010000251.1 GCA_937898825.1 uncultured Elusimicrobia bacterium
CAATTTGCACTTTGCAATCTTCATTTTGAAATGTTGTATTCACGAAGGAACGCCGCATCGCCTAACAAAGTATTCACGCTGCGCTTCGCTTGCCCTTCGGGAAATCGCCTTCCGCGACTTCGTGAATACAAAATGTTATAGCATAGGCGGTTGGTTTAATCCCGATAACCGGGTTCCGACAAAATTTTTTGGATGCCGGCGGAAATCCGGAGTAAATGCTTTCTGAATTTCGGTTGTTTGCTTTCTATGAGCGGCAATAGTTTCTTTCTTATCCAGTTCCGGGTGTATTTTTCATCTTCGTTAGTTTTGTCCTTTCTAAAAGGTATTTTATTTGCTTTCAAATAGTTCTCTATTTCTTTTTTCCGCAAACTTAAGAGGGGTCTTATTATAAGAAGCGAATGTCCGTTTCCGGATTTTAGAACCCGTTTTGCCGGTATGCCTGCCAGTCCTTTTGTATTCGTCCCCCTTATCAGGTTGAGCAGAATGGTTTCTGTGTTGTCGTCCGAGTGATGGGCGGTGGCAATCAGCTGACAGCCGAGTTTTCGCGCGGTCCTCGCGAAAAATTTATATCTTTCGTTTCTTGCCGCATGCTCGAGACTTTTGCGTCTTTTTAATGCTGCTCTGGAAACGGATATTCTGGTTGATAAAAAAGCGATACCGTATTTTTTGCACATTGTTGCGGTAAATTTCTCGTCTTTTTCCGATTCCTTTCCTCTTATGCCGTGGTTCAAGTGGCAGGCGAAGACGTTAATCTTTTTCACCCTCCGCATTTTGGCAAAATAGTCCAGCATTAGCATTGAATCCGGCCCGCCGCTTACGCCGAGAAGAATATTGTCGCCTTTTTTGTATAAGGCGTTTTTAGAGCAAAATGAATTTATTTCATTCCAAATTTTAAGAGTGATTTTTTTGTTTTTCATGTTTTTCTCTTGCGTTCTTGAAACCTGCAAGCCGCCGCATGCTGCAACGGTTTACTCTCTTTTAAGTCTCCAATTCTCCGATTTATATATAGTATAATAATTTTTGCCTATGGACAGCGGAAAAATCAGACAAAAATTCCTTGATTATTTTGAAAAAAATAATCACTCGATAATACCTTCCAGTCCTCTCCTGCCGCAGGGTGATACCACGTTGCTTTTTACCTCCGCCGGGATGGTTCAGTTCAAGCCTTACTTTCTCGGCGTCAAAACCGATCTTTCAAGAGCCGCTTCCTGCCAGAAATGCTTCAGGACGAGCGATATAGACAATGTCGGCAGCACAATAAGGCATTTGACCTTTTTTGAAATGCTCGGCAATTTCTCCTTCGGGGATTATTTTAAGGAGGAATCACTTAAAATGGGGTGGGATTTTCTTACCCGCGAAATGGGCATAGAGCCGGAAAGATTTTATTTTTCTTTTTACGGCGGGGGAAAAGCGCCGAGGGACGAGGAAACTCTTGAAATCTTGAAGAAAATATTACCCGCCAAACTGCATTCGCATATAGTTGAATTGGGGGAAAAGGACAATTTCTGGGCTATGGGCGAAACAGGCCCATGCGGGCCAAGTTCCGAGATATATTATGACATGGGCGAGAAGTATTCCCATGCCGGCTGCAGCGGGCCCGGTTGCGATTGCGACAGGTATATAGAGATATGGAATCATGTGTTTACCCAGTTTGACAGGCAGGAGGGAGGGCGCCTGAAACCGCTGCCGCGAAAAAATATAGACACAGGAATGGGGCTTGAAAGACTTGCCGCCATTGTGGAAGGAAAAAAAAGCCCTTTTGAAACCACACTTTTTTATCCTGTTCTTGAAAGCGTTTCGAAGATTATGGGAATAAACTATTCTTCAGAAACTGCCTGTAATTTCAGAATAATAAGCGATCATTTAAGGGCGGCGGTTTTTCTTATTTCAGAAGGCGTGATCCCGTCGAATGAGGGAAGAGGTTACGTTTTGAGAAGGATAATAAGGCGCGCCGAGAGATTCGCGAAAATAATGGGGGCGAGAAAACCGCTCCTTTACGTATTTGCCGAGAAGGTTTTTGATATTTTTAAAGACGCGTATTCAGAGCTTGCAAGTTCCAGGAACGAGATAATACGAACCATAAAGCTGGAAGAAGAGGGCTTCCTGGAAACCCTCGAAAAAGGAGAGGAAATTCTTGAAAATCTTTTCCGCAGGCATAATGATTTTCTTCCGGGAGAGGAGGCGTTCAGGTTGTATGAAACCTACGGTTTTCCACTTGAACTCACGCGGGAAATCGCCGCCAGGAAAGGAGTAAGAGTGGATGAAGAGGGTTTTGTCGCCGCAAGGGAAAGAGCGCGCCGCGCAGCGCGCGCTGCGTGGAAATCTTCCGGGGAAAAGGATATGAGTATGTTTGGCAAAATCGAGGAAAATTTGTCTCCTACCAAGTTTGTTGGCTATGAAACCCTTTCTCATCTTGCCAGGCTTATAGCGGCTGTTGACTTGCGGGGAAAGGAGATAGATTCTTTAAAGGAAGGGGAGAAGGCGTATTTTGTGTTCAACGAAACTCCCTTTTACGCCGAGTCAGGCGGGCAGGTCGCGGATACCGGTTTGGTATACGATGAGGATAAAACCGAATCTCTGGCAAAGGTGCTGGATGTCCAAAAAAGCAGGGGAGAAGTTTTTTTCCACAGGGTCCGGGCGTTGAAGAGTGTGGATTTTTCCGTTAAGCGGACAAAGTTTTTTATAAAGGTGTCAGAGGATAGGTACAGAACGATGGCCAATCATACCGCTGTTCACGTGATAAACGCCGCTCTGAAAAAGGTTTTTGGAAGAGGGGTCAGGCAGGCGGGTTCTCTTGTGGAGCCGGAGAGGTTCAGGTTTGACTACACAATGGCCTCCGCGCCGAAGAAGGAGGAAATCCGCAAGGTGGAAGATATCGCCAACAGCGCTATATTTCAAGGATACAGGGTTTTTACAGGCGAAAGGAGCCTGAAAGAGGCGAGAGAGTTCGGTGCCGTCATGCTTGTAGGCGAAAAATACAAGGATCCCGCGCGTCTTGTGCTGATAAACAAAAACGGATGGAAGAATCCTCAGGAGCATTACAGTTTAGAACTGTGCGGCGGAACTCACGTGAGTGATTTGTCTTCGCTGGGCTCAATAAAGATCTGTCTCTTATACACATCTGACGCTGCCGACGAATTAGACGGTGTA
>CALEIX010000252.1 GCA_937898825.1 uncultured Elusimicrobia bacterium
TGATACGGCGACCACCGAGATCTACACCGTCTAATTCGTCGGCAGCGTCAGATGTGTATAAGAGACAGCTTTCATACAATGTTTCAGATACGTTCCTGAGCGTCCTCTCAAGATTTTTATCCAGAAATCTAACAAACAGGTCGATGTCCTGGTGGCAGTTTTCAAGGATATGCCGTGTTATATTTTTTACAAAGTCTTCGGCCAGGTCCATATCGTCCTGCAAATCATAAAAGGCCATTTCCGGCTCCACCATCCAGAATTCCGCGCAATGCCTGTATGTGTTGGAATTTTCCGCTCTGAAAGTCGGGCCAAACGTATATATTTTACCCAGAGCCAGAGCCAGCGTTTCTCCCTCCAGCTGACCGGAAACGGTCAAATATGCCTTCTTCCCGAACAGCTCCCTGGAATAATCCACCCCGCCATCCGCAGTTTTTGGAAGATTTTCCATATCAAGGTTAGTGACGGAAAACATCTGCCCTGCCCCCTCGCAGTCGGAAGCAGTGATAATGGGAGTATGCACATAAAAAAAACCCTTCTCTCGATAATACTTGTGAATGGCAAACGAAAGCTCTGACCGCACTCTGAGCATTGCGGCGTACTTATTTGTTCTGGGCCTTAGATGCGCTACAGTGCGCAAGAATTCGTCCGATGTTCTTTTTTTCTGAATAGGATACGTCTCCGGATCGCACCGCCCCAAAATTTCAATTTCCTTTACGCGCATTTCATACTTTTGCTTATTTTGATTCGGCGACTCAACCAAATCGCCCCTGACCATTACGGAAGAGCCCACAGTAAGTCCTGGTATTATGGGGGAAAGTTTATCATTATTTTCTAAAACGATTTGAAGATTTTTGCGCGTTGAACCGTCGCTTACTTCGGCGAAAGAAAAAGTCTTTTGGTCCCTCCTGGTTTTTACCCAGCCCGCTATTTCAATATCGTTTAGCGGAGAATCCAAAGACAAGATTTCCTTTATCGTTTTAGACGGTTTCATTTTTTCTTTTCATCTTCCGGTATTTTTCCGATATTAACAAGCTCTACCCAACAATCTTTATCTTCGGCAGTATAGTTTTCCAGAATATATCCGATATTGGGAGCGTAATACCTTACAGATTTGCCGGAATCTCCGCCAGAAAGACGGGAAACGATTTTCATGCATTTAGAAAATTTTCCAGCTTTTACTTTGACCTTTTCATTCATCGAAACTATCCGGCAAATATCCGGCGATTCTATCCATTCTATTCCTTCTTTCGGAGGGCGGGGAAATTCCTTTCTTCCACCTATAACAAGCCCGTCCGCGGTCACAACCCACCTCTTGGTTTTGCTTATTTTATATTCACTTACGCACGTGTCGCGTAAAATAAAAGTCATTTTAACATCGGCGTTTTCGCCCTGTTTGTTTTTTCTTACTTTAAGAAAATCCAGAAAAACCCGCGCCAGGCCTTTAAATTCAGTGCTTTCGTAAGAGTATTCTAATCTCGTTTTCTCCTTCAAGGGAAAATAATCGGCCATAAATCCTCCTTGCTCCAATTTAAAAAGTGTCAAAACAAAATTCACACCGACATTAATATCAAATCAAACAAGACATTTATTCAAACGCTATTAAAATTATACATTTTTTAATTAAATTTTAGTGAGGTTCGCGTTAGCTCATCAGAAATGTCTCCTCCCGAGGCGGACAGGGCACAAGAACACAGGAGCACAGGAACACAAGAGCGCAAGAACCCAGGAACACAAGTTGTAAGTCGGAAGGTGGGGAGGAGAAATAGTGAGGAGTGAAGAGTGAGGAGAAAATGAATAAACCGCATGAAAAAATAAATGTGGTTGGAAGTCGGATAGTCGAAAGTCACAAGGCATAAGGCATAAGGCACAAGGCACAAGTTGCAAGAGATAAATAAGCACAATAAACTCAATTAACTCTATGAACTCAACGAACGCTATAAACTCTATGAACTCAATAAACGCAATGAACCTTGAACGCCCTACGCGGCCTTGCGCTACGGCCTGCGTTTAGGCGCGCCAAGGGCGCGCGGCTACATTACTGTTTTTCTTTTCACTTTTCACTCTTCACTTATTAGCGAGGCTAAAGCCTCGCGCTACGGCCTGCGTTTAGGCGCGCCAAGGGCGCACAGCTACAACTTTATCCCTTATCCTTTCCTGCCGTCCAGCCGTCCAGCCGCTATTTTCGCAGAGCCTTGACCTCCTCGTTGCGAACTTCGTCCTCGATGGCTTGGAAAAGCAAAGAAGTAAGCGTTGCCGCCATAGCGCCTCGCTTGGTTTTTTGGGACTTGCAGATGGTCAGGAGTTCGTTTCCTGCAAAGCAGCATGGACCTGAGGGGGATCGCCAGCCATTACTGCTTCGGCTGGTCCGCCAAAGTCGTAGTGGCGGAAACCCCAAAACAAATGTGTAAACTTCGTTCCCGCTGTGCTATTCCCATATTGGTTCAAGAAATGTCGCCCGCTCAGTGCGGAAATGTTTTAAGTAGTCAGGGGGTCTGCGCGGGAAGTGGACCTGAGGGGGATCGAACCCCTGACCTCCTCGTTGCGAACGAGGCGCTCTCCCGGCTGAGCTACAGGCCCCTCTCTGTCGCACCCTTCGCTTAAACGCTCAGGGCGGATTAGCCGCTTTGCGCCTTGCCGGCACGGCAAACCACAAGCGAAAATATTTTAAGAAAAATCCAAACAAAAGACAAATGGCAAGCGCTTTATTTTCTTTTTCTTAAGGCAGCTTTTACTCTCTCTATGGCCTTTTTGTGCTCCGAAAAACTTACATTGAAAATATGTCTTCCTTTCCTGTCCGAGACAAAATACAGGGCATCTATTTCAGCGGGATGCACAACGGCATAAACGCTTTCATAACCCGGATTGCATATAGGCGCCGGGGGCAGTCCTTTTACCACATAAGTGTTATACGGGGATTTTACCTTTAAATCCCGGTAAGTGAGATTTTTTTTCCAGTAACCAAGCGCATATTGAACTGTTGGATCGGCCTCAAGGGGCATTCTCTTTCTTATCCTGTTGAGATACACCGCGCTTATAAGCGGTCTTTCAGCATCCGCCACCGCTTCCCTTTCCACTATCGAAGCAATTATTAAAACCTCTTTTTCGCTTAGTTTGTCCGGGAATCCTTTTGAAAAAAGGGGTCTTATATTTTTATCAAATTCGTCCAGCATTCTGCGTATCACTCTTTTTGCCGGGGTGTTTTTTTTAAAAAAATATGTGGAAGGGAATAGATAACCCTCAAGTTTCTCCGCGCGCACAATCTTAAGAAACTCGCCAAAGTTGGTTACCCCTTTCTTTTCAAGACGCTCGGCTATCTGTTCAGCCCTCCAACCCTCGGGAATCAAAACTCTTATATCTTCAGTGTAAGGTTTGCTTGTAAGCTCCTCTAAAACCTTATAGGGAGATTCATATTTGTTGAAAACATGTTTTCCAGGCATTATTCTCTGTTCCGAACCGCTCAATCTGGCAAATATCCTGAAAATCAAGGAACTGAAAATTACCTTTTTATTCTTTAGCTGCTCCGCGACCTGAATAGCCGAAGAACCTCTCTTAATAATAATCGTTCTTCTGGAACCCGATATTCCGGGAAAAAAGAAAAGGAAATAAGTAAAAAGAAGAAAACCAGGACAGAAAACAAAATACAAAATCTTTTTTTTCAGCATCCCAAAAGCTCTTTCCTGAAAAGAGTTTTATATACAGGACCGTTTGAAGTCAAAATACTTTGTATAAGAGAACATTCAGAGATTTCGAACTTCAAATCCGGATTTCCAAATTCTGGCGCAGATTGCGGCAGATTAATTTTTTCCTTCACCCGGCCAATCGTTATATGGGGGAAAAAATCGTTTCTGAGCATAAATCCTTCTCTGGAAAGACCAGAGTAAAGCGCTTCGGCAATGGATTTCAGTTCTTCGAAACCCTCGCTTATCTGCAGCCATATAACCCGCGGTTTCTTAAGTGAGGGAAAAGCGCCCAGTCCGCTTACAGAAATATCAAACCTTTTAAAACTTAATCCATTTACAATGGATACTAAATTCCCCTTTCGCTTTTCATCTACATCGCCCAAAAAGCAATAAGTAATATGAGTATTCTCAGGTTTTACCCATTTCACCCTGCCTGTGACCCGTTTTTTAAAGTCATTAAAAGGCAAAGATAATTTTGAAGCAAAAAACCGTTCAAGCGACGTCCCTATGAAAAGTCTCATCTCCTGCGTCTTCGCGGTCTTTCAGGCGGTGGACGCCGGCGCAAGCGGGGTTTTTGCCGCAGTTGGTTCTTCAATTTCTGTCTTTTGTTTTTTATCTTTTTCCTGATTATGTTCCTTTTAAGCAGTTTTTTTCGCAGAGCGCGCCTTTTGGCCAGGGAAAGCGGCTTCCACGTCTTTTTGAGAAACTTGAGCCTTTTGCGCAGTTTCAAAAGTCTCGCTTTATGCCTTGCCATTCTGAAAAGCCGTCGTTTTTTGAGTCTTTTGATTTTTGGTCCTATGGAAACCTCGGAATTTTTTTCAAGCAGTATTTTTCTAACCTCCATCCCTTCCTCAGACGGAATATCCTGAACCTCTATTTTCCCCTCGTCAAAAACAGCGAAAGAAGAGTCATTACTAAAGGCGTTGTGCTCAACGGCAAATTCTGTGCCACGAACAGCGCAAACGGCGGCCGGAGTTCTCACCTTCCATTTGAACTTGCCGCCCAAAAGATGGGTTATTTTTGAAACAATGCTTCCGCGCAAAAGGTTTACAAGAGAATTTCCCTTATCAATAGAATCGACCCTCGCCTCCGTGTTGCTTTCCACTCTCAATATGCCTTTGTCGTCAAAAGATATGGTGGCGCCTGATTCAGTTCCCGTTTTTATCGTATCCTTCGAACTCAACGGCATGTCTTTTACTGCTTTGTAATAATATTCACTGCCCTCAGGTTTTACCTTGACATCTCCATAAACGTAGGTAATTCTGGCGTCCCAGTTGTTTTCTTTTTTTCCTTCATACGTCCTGGCCTTGAGGGCATCATTTATCAGATTTCTGTATTCTTCCACATTTATTTTTTCCTGTTTCTCAGATGCCGAAGAAAAGCTGCAGAGCGGCAGCACGAACGCAACCGCCAAAACCAGACTTGTTTTCATCGTTTCCTCCCCTTTATTTTCTTGAAATGTCTTCGCCCGACTCGCAAAACAAAATCGCCGGGTTCCACCAGAACATCATCTTTCACTTTCTTTTCATTCATTTTGACTGCGCCTTGCAGAATAAGACGCCTTGCCTCATTTTTGCTTTTAGTCATTCCACTCTCGAAAAGAAGAGCGCTTAAGTTCATAGCCCGCTCAAGATTAAACTCGGACATTTCATCCGGCAATTGTTTCCTTGAAAAAACCTTTTCAAAATGCCTCTGAGCCAGATTCGCCTCCTGGCGGCCGCAGTATTTAGCGGTTATGCTGAAAGCAATATCCTTTTTAGCGTCCATTGGATGCTTCCGCTGAATCGTTTTTATATCCTTGTCGGTAAACAATCTATAATATTCCAGCATTAAATCGTCCGAAATTGACATTATCTTTCCGAAAATATCCTTCGGCGAATCATTCAAAGCTATATAGTTGCCGGAGGTCTTTGACATCTTTTTAACACCATCGGTTCCAGGGAGCAAAGGCATTGTAATTACAGTTTGCGAGGGCAATGAATAAATTTTCTGTATATCCCTTCCGACCAAAAGATTAAACAATTGGTCGCTGCCTCCAATTTCCACGTCTGCCTTCACCGCCACCGAATCAAATCCCTGGAACACCGGATAGAGCAATTCAAGTAGACTTATCGCAAGCCCGGCACTAATTCTCTCGCTGAAATCGTCCCTTTCAATAAGGCGGGAGAGCGTGATGTTTTTTGCGACCCTGAAAAATTCTCCCTTCCCGATAAAATCCGCAAGCCATTCGCTGTTGTATTTTATTTCGGTTCTTTCCCTATTTAAAATTTTGAACGCCTGTTCAGTGTAAGTACGCGCGTTTTTTTCAATCGTTGTTCTGTCCAGGACGGGACGCTCCGAATCACGCCCGGACGGATCCCCTATTTGGGCAGTGAAATCGCCGATTATAAGAACCGCTATGTGACCAAAATCCTGAAAAAGCCGTAGCTTTTCAAGAACAACGCTATGCCCCAGATGCAAATCACAGCTGGTAGGGTCCACCCCCAACTTTACCCGCAGAACTTTACCCCGCTTAAGTTTATCAACCAGGGAATCTTCACCAACCAGTTCAACAGTGTTTTTTTTAACAAGTTTGAGGAAATTGTCGGCGCTCATAATGGAATAAATTATATTTTATCTTTTTTTGGGCGTAATTTAACATAGGGTCTGCTGAAAAAGTCTATTTGCAAGAGAAATTAGCCGATTTTTAGCCGAAACAAGGAATGAGGAGGGAGCA
>CALEIX010000253.1 GCA_937898825.1 uncultured Elusimicrobia bacterium
TTAATGATACTATATAATATTATAAGTTTCAATTTATCTATAAATTGCCCTCCCTAAAAAACCCCCATTAAGCAATTGTTCAACCGCCGAATTTATTAAAACCAGCGAGAATTTTCTTAAAATGGGATTTTTTGGCGGAATTTATAAGGTTAAGACAACATTCGGCTTCTTTTAGGTTTTCATTTCCCGGCTTTTTTAACTCATTAAAGAAATCGTCCAACAAAGACGCCATCCATTCCGGATGGGCAGAGCCTTTTGAAATGGGTTTTTTGAATTTCAGGTTTTTTTGTTTGCCGTTTTCCATTTTCAGAATTATTGAATCGTCTCTCATTGTCAAGTATCCTTTGCTTCCATAAACAACAGCAAAATTTTTTCTTAAGGGACTTTTCCACGACATATGAGCAAGGGCGGTTGAGCTGGGAAAGGAAATCACGCAATTTGCTTCCTCTTCAGCTCTTTGGGCATTGTCGAAACCAAGGGTCGCAAAAATCGCCTCCGGAAATTCACCGGCCATACTGGTAAGCAGATAGAATATGTGCCACCCGTGATCTATTAAAATTCCTCCCCCGCTTATTCTCGCGTTTTTCCTCCATGCCTTGCCGGCGGAAATGGAAGGTTTGCTGCGCAATGTATAGAAACTGGAGTGCTTTATTTTGCCGAGAGTTCCACTTTTAATAATTTTCAAAATCGCTTTCATTTGCGGTGAATATTTCCAGTTGTGAACGGTGAAAACCAAAAGTTTTTTCCCCGCTGAAATTTTTTTAATTCTCTGCAAATGCCTTTCTTTAAGCACAAGCGGTTTTTCACAGAGCACACTTATGTTTTTTTTGAGGCTTTTTGTTACCAATTCATAATGAGAGGAGGGGGGGGTGGCTATGTCCACAAAATCCAGGTTTTTTTCCATTTCAAAGAGTTTTGTCGCCGACAAATACAGAGAAGCGTTCGGAAAAAATTCCGCTGCTTTTTCCAGTCTTTCTCTCTTTTCGTCGGAAACAGCGATTATCCTGAATTTATTTTTTTTCCTCAAGAACGCCGGAGAATGTGCTTTTTGAGCGACCTCTCCGAAGCCGATTATGGCTCCCCGGAACATTACAGGCGATACCTCTTTTTTATGGCGCCGAAGGCCTCGTCAAAGATTCCAATGGCTTTTTTTGCTTCTTCCATTTTAATCACAAGGGGTGGGTTTATCC
Organism: uncultured Elusimicrobia bacterium; assembly: GCA_937898825.1. GTDB lineage: Bacteria > Elusimicrobiota > Elusimicrobia > Elusimicrobiales > UBA9959 > CALEIX01. The sequence continues at coordinate 1,191 of CALEIX010000253.1, forward strand.
TTATTGTGTGAGAATAGCACATGGATATAAGACCGCGTTTTAAACATTCGTCAAATAGGGTGCGAGTGATTTGCTTGCTCAAATGCTCTTTTGTTTTTTTGCTTTTGACCATTTCAACGCCTATCATAAGACCCCTGCCTCTGACATCGCCTATGAAGGAATATTTGTTCTGGAGTTTTCTGAATTCCTTCAGGAGGTACGTTCCGACTTTTCTTGAGTTTTCGACAAGGTTGTCATTGAGTATAGTGTTCAGAGTGGTATTGCAGGCGCAGGCTGCCAGGGGATTTCCTCCGTAACTTGAAGAGCTCCCACTCGGATTGGCAAAGGGCCTGGCGTTTATCACTTCGTTGCTTGATATCAATCCGCTTACGGGAAAGCCATTTCCCATGCCCTTGCCGACTGTTATTATGTCCGGTATTACTCCGTCATGCTCAACCCCAAACATTTTTCCTGTTCTTCCGAAACCACAAATCATCTCATCAGCGATTAAAAGTGCCCCCTCCTCTTTCGCTATTTCCTTTACGGCTTTCAAAAACCCCGGCGGCGGCACCACATTCCCGTTTGTTCCCTGAATCGGTTCTATGAGAAACGCCGCTATGCGACCTGCACTTATTTGCCTGAGTGATTTTTTTATGAATTCGACGCAGAAAAGCCCACAGGTTGAAAGTTTCATCTTAAACGGACATTGATAGCAATAAGCATAGGGAAAGCTGTGCACACCGCTCATTATCGGACCAAGTTCTCTTTTGAAGGTGTCCAGCAGCCCCAGGACAGAGCCGGTTTTTCCGTGAAATCCTCCCCAGAATCCAACTATTTCGTAATTTCTAGTATAGCTTTTCGCCAGACGAATGGCGGCTTCTACCGCCTCTGCGCCGCCAGAGTAAAACTGAATTCTATTTAGTTTACCGGGTGTTATTGCACTTATTGTTTTGCAGTATTCAATGCGGTGTTTCGTGGCAAAGCTTCCCGTGTTTATTTTGGAAACCTGCCGACTCATCGCTTCGGCATATTCTGGATGACCGTGTCCGAGACTCGCCACGCCGACTCCCGCGTACATGTCCAGGTATTTATTTCCGTCAATGTCAATAAAACTTGCTCCCTCGCCTCTTTCCATAACAAGGCGCGAAAAAAGAGCTATGCTTTGAACGCCGGGAGCTATGTATTTTTGCTCTTCCGCGAAAAGAGATTTTGATTTAGAAGTTTTCTTTTCAAATTTTAAGCTTTCTTTTTTTTCCAGAGTTTTCATTTGTTCTTCCTTTTTTTTGCGTTGCAATGAGCGAATATATGTATTCGGAGATGTGTTTTTTCGCCGTGTTGCGCAGGCGGGCGAAACTCGGCCAGCTGTTTATGTCAATGATATATATTTTGCTTTCGGGCGTTATTATCGCGTCGCCGCCATATATTTCAAGCCCCACTGAGGTCGCAACGTTTGCTGCCGCCTCTTCAAGTCCTTTGACGGAAAAACCAAATTCCGAAACTTCCTGTGGGCGATGATAAAACCAGTCAAACCACTTTTTGGGGCCTACTCCATAAAATTTTACCAAATCTCCGGGAATGTGCTCCTGCACAATCACAGATTTTATCTTTCTTGAAATAAAATCTTTTTTTACCATTTTAGAATCCTTCCACCTGCGAACGTACTGGACGTCGTGTGAACAGGTATTGTGCACATCTCCCCGTTTTATCCAGCATCCCCTTCCGTTTATAAAGGAAGGGGGACGGCCCGGCAGTTCCTCTATTTTTCGCTTTTCGGTCGGCGGATAGAAAGAAAGGGAATTTTTCCATATTAAATCGGTCATTTCGCTGCGATAGCAGTTCATTATTGACTCTATGCTGTTTACAAAAAGGGGTCCTTTCCATGATAAAAGCCGGCCGATGTTTTCTTGATTTTCGCACATAGCCATTACGACGTTCCACTGGCGCGGATTGATAAGAGGAATGTTTGCAGGTTCGATTAAATGGGTTTCCACCCCTAATTTTGAAAGTTCCTCACCGACAGCTTTTAAAATCAGGGCATCGTCGTTTTCCCTGTTGGGAGAGTTTGTGATTTCCCTGAAAATACCCAAACATTTAGGTTGCATGTTTTCTCCTCATTAACTTATTATCTTATATAACTGCGCGCAAATCAAGAAATCCCGTGTTTTTTTAAAAAGGCTTCGGCAAGCGGAATGTCTCTTTCGTCGTCCACATCCACGCCGTCCGAAATTTCAAAAGCGAAAAAATTTCTTATCGGCGCCATATTTTCAAGGTACTGCCTGAGAGCGGAATATTCAGCGGCGCCGGCCATGTTTTCACACAAGGCGGAGGAGAGAATGTAAATGCCTCCGGTGGCCCTTTTTTTATCTGCGGAATTTTTGCCCATCTTTACTATTTTCTTTCCCGGATTTATTGTAGTCCACAGCGGTTTTTCGTCGCAAACCCGGGAAGTAACCCCCAGAACCATGTCCGCGTTCGGAAATGAAGAAAACATTTTTTTGACCTCGCCCGGAGGATAGAATGAATCTACCGTTTGCAAAAGAAACCTGTCGCAATGCTTTGCCAGGTTTCTTGCGAGCAATGAAAAACTTTCCCACGAAGATGAAGTGTCTTTGGTCAAAACTTTGGTTTCTAATCCGAAATTTTTCCTCCTCAGGTATTCTTTGGCCGGTTTTCCGCGGGAATTTAAAAGGATGAACACTTTTTTAAACCCCGCTTTTTTTAACAGAAGAAGCATCCATCCCAGGAGGGGCTTTCCGTTTATGCGGACCATTGGTTTTATCGTGTGGGGGAAGTTTTTTTTCAGGCGCCGGCCTTCCCCCGCTGCAAATATGCCTGCTGTCATCATATTTTCATCTTCCTTAAATCGTTTACGCTTTTTAGTATCCTGACTTTTTTGCAGCAGGGAATATCAGCGGAGAAGGGGGATTTTATCCAAAAATGACGCATTCCCGTTTTTTCCGCACCCAGCATATCCCTTTTAATGGAATCTCCCACCATCGCGGATTTGCTCGCGGGACATTTAAGTTTCCTTAATGCCCGGCGAAAAATTCTTTTATCCGGTTTTGCGACCCCGAGTTCTCCTGAATCTGTCACGCAATCAAAATATTTAAGCATGCCTTCGCTATCGAGGACAGAACAGAGACTGTCTCTTATACACATCTGACGCTGCCGACGAATTAGACGGTGTAGATCTCGGTGGTCGCCGTATCATT